>DASYRE010000043.1 GCA_036004685.1 Candidatus Polarisedimenticolia bacterium
CGAGGTCGCCGAGGCGCCCGGATCGCAAGGCGCGCCAGAGCGTCGCGTACCCAAGGCGGTACGCAAGCGAGGCGCAACGCGGCGAGCCGGGATGGATCGGGGGCCGAATGTAACATGATTTTTGAGACGCGACACTAGGGAGAGTCCTCGGCGGGGTGAATCTCCACGAGAACCTGGCCGCGCTCGACCCGCTCTCCCTCGCGGCAGCGGATGCGCGCCACGACCGAGGCCTGCGGCGCGGTCATGCGGATCTCCATCTTCATCGCCTCCAGGACGACCAGCGTCGCCCCCCGCTCCACGCGATCCCCCTCTTGGACGACAACCGAGCGCACCAGCGCCGGCATCTGCGCTTCGAGCGGCTTGTCGGCGCCCCGCGCGCCCGCGGCGCGACGGATCGGATCGACGCGCTCCAGCCGGTAGGAGCGCCCCGCCGAGAAGACGAACAGACGCTGCGGATCGGAAGCCACGTGGAACCGGCGGATCCGGTCCCCGACCCTCAGATCGAGAACCCCTTCCTCGAAGCGCAGCACGCGGACCGCATGCGCCCGGCCGTCGACTTCCGCCAGGTGCCCTCCGCCCGAGGGCTCCAGGCTCACGCGGAACTCGGCGCCCTCGGCGCGGTATCGGCGCTCGAACGCCATGCTACGTCCCCATACGGAAGCCGTCGGAGCGATCCCAGGGATCGTGGAGGTCGGCCGCGTCGCCGGCGCTTCCCCAGCCCGCCGATCGAGAGGAACCCGCGCCGATCTCGGCCACCGCCGCCGCGATCAGGACCTCGTCCGGAACCTCCCCCCCGCTCCCCTTCCAGCCGCCCATCCGCCGCCCGATGAAATCGGTTCCGGCCCGGCCTTCGCGGAAATCGGGCTCGGCCAGAAGGGCGCGCAGGAAGTCGATGTTGGTGATCACGCCCAGCACGACCATCTCCGCGAGGGCCCGGTCCATGCGACGCAGCGCGGCCTCCCGATCTGCCGCGCAGACGACGACCTTCGCCAGCATCGCGTCGAAGTGTCCCGAGACCTCGTCGCCGGCGGCGTAGCCGGCGTCGACGCGCACTCCCGGCCCCTCCGGGAGAACCAGGCGCAGGATGGGGCCCGCCGACGGGAGGAATCCCGCCGCCGGATCCTCGGCATAGACGCGGCATTCCAGGACGTGCCCCCGGGGGCGCAGATCGGCCGTCTCGAACGGCAGCGCGTCTCCGGCAGCGATCCGGATCTGCGCCGCGACCAGATCGACTCCGGTCAGCAGCTCCGTGACCGGATGCTCGACCTGCAGGCGCGCGTTCACTTCGAGAAAATGGAATTCTCCGGTGCCGGTGTCGAGGAGGAACTCCACCGTCCCCGCGTTTCGATACGCCGCGGCTTCCGCCAGCCGGACCGCCGCCTCCCCCATCCGCTCGCGCAGCGCCGCGGAGAGGGCCGGCGACGGAGACTCCTCGACGAGCTTCTGATGCCGGCGCTGCAAGGAGCAGTCTCTCTCGAAGAGGTGGATCGCCCGGCCGCGGCCGTCGCCGAGGATTTGGAACTCGACGTGGCGCGCCGACTCCAGGTACTTCTCCAGGAAGACGCGATCGTCGGCAAAGGCCCCCTCCGCCTCCCGGCGCGCCGATTCGAGCGCCGGCTCCAGCTCCGCCGCCGACGCGATCCGGCGCATCCCCCGGCCTCCGCCGCCGGCCGCCGCTTTGATCAGGACGGGATAGCCGAGGCGTCCGGCTTCCCGGGCGAAGTCCTTTTTCTTGGACGACCCCTCGAATCCGGGAACGACCGGAACGCCGATCGCGCGCGCCAGCGCCCGCGCCTCCGTCTTGTCGCCCAGGCGGCGCATCGTTTCGGCGGAGGGCCCGATGAAAGCCAGGCCGGCCTCCTCCACCGCCTTCGCGAACCGCGGATTCTCCGAGAGGAACCCGTAGCCGGGATGGACGGCCTGGCAGCCGCCGCCGATCGCCGCGCCGACGATGCGCGGGATGTTCAGGTACGACTCGACGGGAGAGGGGCCGTCGATCGCGACCGCCTCATCGGCCTCGCGCGCGTGCCGGGCGTCCGCGTCGGCCTCCGAATGGATCGCCACGCTCCGGATCCCCAGCTCGCGGCAGGCGCGGATGAGACGCACGGCGATCTCGCCGCGGTTGGCGATCAGGATTCGGGTGAAGGGGGGAGGCGGCACGGAGGGGCTACATCCGAAAGACGCCGTACCGCGTAGGGCGGGCCGGCGCGTTGAAGCAGACCGACAGCGCAAGAGCCAGGACCCGCCGCGTTTCGGCCGGATCCAGGATGCCATCGTCCCAGAGCCGCGCGGTGGAGAAATAGGGGCTTCCTTCCGACTCGTATTTCTCCAGGATCGGACGCTTGAACGCCTCCGCCTCGGCCGCCGACATCTCGGGCTTCCCCGACCGGGCGTTCTGCTCCTGCTTGACGGTCAGCAGGACGTTCGCCGCCTGCTCGCCGCCCATCACGCTGATGCGGGCGTTCGGCCACATCCAGAGGAACCTGGGCGAGTAGGCCCGCCCGCACATTCCGTAGTTCCCCGCCCCGAAGCTGCCCCCCACGATGACCGTGAGCTTCGGCACGTCGGCGTTGGCGACCGCGTGGACCATCTTGGCGCCGTCCTTGGCGATGCCGCCCGCCTCGTATTCCCGTCCCACCATGAAGCCGGTGATGTTCTGCAGGAAGAGGAGCGGAATGCCGCGGAAGCTGCAGAGCTCGAGGAAGTGCGTCCCCTTCAACGCCGACTCGCTGAACAGGACGCCGTTGTTGGCGACGATCCCCACCAGGTAGCCTTCGAGGCGCGCGAAGCCGCAGACGAGGGTCGAGCCGTAGCGGGCCTTGAACTCGCGGAACCGGCTGCCGTCCACGAGCCGGGCGATCACCTCGCGCACGTCGTAGGCTTCCCGGAAGGTCGCCGGAAGCACGCCGTAGATCTCCGAGGGGTCGAAGCGCGGCGGCTCGGGGCGCGCGACGTCGGGAGAGGCCGTCTTGCGGCTCCCCAGGGTCGCCACGATCCCCCGGACCTGCTCCAGAGCGTGGAGATCGTCCTCGGCGTAGTGATCGGCCACTCCCGAGCGGCTGGTGTGCACTTCGGCCCCGCCGAGGTCCTCGGCCGACACCTCTTCCCCGGTCGCCGCCTTCACCAGAGGCGGCCCGCCGAGGAAGATCGTTCCGGTCCCGCGGACGATCACCGCCTCGTCGCTCATCGCCGGGACGTAGGCGCCGCCCGCCGTACAGCTTCCCATCACCGCCGCGATCTGCGGGATCCCTTGCGCGGAGAGGCGGGCCTGATTGTGGAAGATCCTTCCGAAGTGTTCGCGATCGGGAAAGACCTCGGCCTGCAGCGGCAGAAAAGCGCCGCCCGAGTCGACGAGGTAGATGCAGGGAAGGTGGTTCTCGGCCGCCACCTCCTGGGCGCGCAGGTGCTTCTTGACGGTCAGGGGGTAGTAGGTCCCGCCTTTCACCGTCGCGTCGTTCGCCACAACGAGGCACTCGCGGCCGCTGACGCGGCCGACGCCGGTCACGATTCCGGCGCCCGGCGCCTCCCCGTCGTACAGCCCCCAGGCCGCCAGAGGACTCAGCTCGAGAAACGGCGATCCGGGATCCAGCAGGCGATCGATCCGCTCCCGGACGAAGAGCTTCCCCTGCCCGGCGTGCCGCTTCCGATAAGCCTCTCCGCCCCCTTGCCGCGTTTGCGCGAGACGCTGCTTCAGCTCGGCGGAAAGCGCTCGGTGAAAGGCGTCGTTCTGGCGGAAACGCGCGGACTGCGTGTCGATGGAAGAGGCGAGGATTTCCATGGCGACGGAGTGTAACACAGGAATTCGCCGGGTCGCCGCGCGGCGCGCGACGCCGTCAGGAGGCCCGGAGCGCCTGGCGCGTGTCCGGGATCTGGAGCCAGATCTTCTTGTGGAAGAAGCTGTTCTCGTGCCCGATGAGGAAGCGCGTGAGCAGATCGTCTTCGCCGATCAGCAGGCGGAGACGCTGCGGCGCGCCGGGCAGGTCGAACACCAGGCTGGTGCTGTACGCCTCGCCGGGACGCAAGGGGCGATCCAGGGGGATGCCGGTCATCCGGTCGGAGGCCAGGGCCCGGAGTCCTTCCCGGGAGGGATGGTAGACGCGCCCGCGCTCGTCCTGCACCACGACCCGCCGCGGGTTCGGCCAGAGCGCCGGGCTGCCGCGGCGCGGTGAGATCGTCTTCTCGTCGAACCAGGTCCGGACCGTCACCACGTAAAAGACTCCGTGAGCCGGCGTTCGGTGCGCTCCCGAGCCGAGCGCCGAGGCGGTCGAGACGCTGGCCACCGAATAGGCCAGGTGGCAGTCGAGCTCGCAAAGATACTTCTGCTGGCCCGGCTCCAGGATCCTTTCCCGGCTGGTCAGGGAATGGGTGAGCAGGGCGCCCCAGTACAGGACGAGGACGACGATCATTCCCTCCAGGATCCGCCGCGCCCGCCGCCTGCCGCCCCGGCCGAGCGACCAGAGAAGGGCGGCGGTAGCGGCCGCGAGAACCGCCACGGTGAGCAGAAAGAGCAGGACGATGGCGTAGGAATTCTCCGGCATGAGCGCCATGAAACTCCCCTTTTCCGCGGGACCGGCCGGCGGACGCCCCAAAAAGAAGAGGCCCGCTTCTCAGACGCGGGCCTCGAACAAGGCTGGTAGCGCTACGGGGATTCGAACCCCGGTTTGATGGCTGAGAACCACCCGTCCTAACCCCTAGACGATAGCGCCTCCCAGGACGCCCCGAAGGATCTTCCCTCCGAGCCGCCAAAAGTCTACCGACGCGACGCGAAAGCTGTCAAGAGACGGGGCCCGCGGAGACGCTCCGCCGGCGCCTATTAATAAGGTGGATCCGGGACAGGGATTCGAACCCCGATACCATGGTCCAGAGCCATGTGTCCTACCATTGGACGATCCCGGATCGGAGCGGGGATTCTAGCCAATGCTCCCGCGGGGTGTCAACAAAACCGGTCCTCCCGTGGTGGATCGAGTATCGCGCCGACCTCCCCCGGCTCCGGGGCGGAAGGGGCGCCGGCTTCGCCGCTCAGCACCGGTCGCCGGCGAGATGACTTAGGAGCCGATCGATGCGCGCCAGGGAGCGATCGCGGCCGATGAGAACCAGGACGGTGAAGATCCCCGGGGAGACGGCTTGCCCCGTGAGGGCGACGCGCAGCGGATGAATGAGCTTCGCCGCCGCCACCCCAAGGCGCTCGGCCGTTTTCCGCAGCGCCTCCTCCGTCGAGGGCTCGTCGAAGGGCGACACCGCGGCGAGCGCTTCCTTCAACGCCGAGATGCGTTGGGCGGTTTCCGGATCCTTGAGGTGCTTGGCGACCGCGTCGGGATTGTATGCCCAGCTCTCGCTGAGGAAGACGGCGCTGTCGCGGGACAGATCGCTCAGCTTTCGCGACCGGGGCTTGAGCATCTCCAGGACCTTCTCGAACCACTCCTGCCTCTCCTTCTCCAGGGAAGGATCCCACCCTCCGGCCCGCTCGAGATCGTCGCGGATCGCCTCGCGGATCGCCGCCGCCGGCATGGCGTTGATGTACTGGCTGTTGAGCCATTCAAGCTTCTGCTCGTCGAAGACCGCCCCCTTTTTCCCGACGCCGTCGAAGGAGAACAGGCGAATCAGGTCTTCGCGAAGCAGGTACTCGCGACCGTCGCCGGGCGACCATCCCAGAAGGGCCAGGAAATTGAACAGCGCCTCCGGCAGATAGCCGGCCTCGCGGTACTCGGTCACCGCCACCGCGCCGTGCCGCTTGCTCAGCCGCTTCTTGTCCGGCCCCAGGATCAGGGGAAGGTGCGCGAAGGTCGGGATCGGCTGCTCGAGCGCCTGGTAGAGGAGGATCTGCTTGGGCGTGTTGCTCAGGTGATCGTCGCCGCGGATGACGTCGGTGATCTTCATCTCGACGTCGTCGGCCACGACGGAAAGATGGTAGGTCGGCGTGCCGTCGGAGCGCGCCAGGACGAAGTCCTCGATCGTCTCGTTGGCGAACGAGGTCTCGCCATGGACCCGGTCGTCCCACCGGGTGCTGCCTTCGGGGACCCGGAACCTCAGGCAGTGGGCTTCGCCGGCGACGGCGCGCCGCCGCGCTTCCTCGGCCGGAAGTCCCAGGCAGACGCGATCGTATTTCCAGGCGGCGCCGCGCCGCTCCGCTTCCTCCCGGCGCCCCCGGATCGCCTCCGGATCGCAGAAGCAGGCGTAGGCCTTGCCGCTTTCGTGGAGCTTCAGCGCCATCGACCGATGCAAGCCGCGGCGCTGCGACTGGTAGAAGGGCCCTTCGTCCCAGTCGAGCCCGAGCCAGCGCATTCCGTCGAGAATCGCCTCGGTCATCTCCTCGCGAGAGCGCTCGACGTCGGTGTCCTCGATCCGGAGGATGAAAGTGCCGCCGCGGCCGCGGGCGAAGAGCCAGTTGAAGAGCGCCGTCCGCGCCCCTCCCACATGCAGGTACCCCGTGGGACTCGGGGCGAAACGGACCCGCAGCGTCACAACGCCTTCTCCACCTGCTCGGCGAGCGACGCCAGGCCCGCCTCCACCTCCCTGAGCCGGACCCGCAGCGCCGGGCGGCCGTGACGGCGCAGCGCCCGGAAGTCCCCCAGGGCCTGGGCCTGCTCGAGGATGGAGAACCCGAACGGCTTGCCGGGAATCGCCGCCTCCTCGCCGCCTTCCGCCACGATCTGCAGGAAGACGCCGCGCGGCGGGCCGCCCTTATGAAGCTGCCCCGTGGAATGGAGGTAGCGAGGCCCGTAGCCCAAGGTGGTGGCGGTCTTCCGGGTTTGCCGGACGGCGTCCCGAAGCCGTCCCAGCGGCCGCTCCAGAGCTTCGCGCGTCGGCAGATAAGCCTGCAGGGCGAAGTAATCGCCCGGCCGGAGCGCTTCGAGAAACGAGCGGAGGATCGCCCGGGGACTTCCCCCTCCTTTTTCGCCGTAGAACGTGGCGACCTCGTCGCCCCCCAATGGCTCTTCTTCCTGGAACGACCCGGTCTTCACGAATTCTTCCAGCAGGGCCCGGGTGTTGTCCTTGCTTTCCTGAACGTTGGGCTCGTCGAACGGATCGACCCCCAGGATCGACCCGGCGACAGCGGTGGCCAGCTCCCAGCGCAGGAACTCCGCCCCCAGGTCGCACGGCGCCGCCACGGGGATCCGCACGACGGGATGCCCGGCCTCCTCCAGGGCGCGAATCCGGCGGCCCCAATCCTCGGCGACCCTCTCCGGCTCGAGGACCACGAAGAGCCGGTCCTCGCCGTAGCTCTCCGGATCGCCCGGCGGCTCGCCGGCGACCGGGATCAGGCCCTTCCCTTCCTTCCCGGTGCTCTCCGCGACCAGCTGCTCCGCCCAAATCGCGAAGCTGTCCAGGGGCGGAGGACCGAGAATCGTCAGCTTGTCGCGGCCGGCGAGCGCCGCCTCCCCGAGGATCGCCCCGAGGATCATCCCGGGGCAGCGCTCGGGGGGGCTGTCGGCCGCCGAGAGCTTCAGCATCTCGCGCGCCCGGTCGAGGATTCCCTCCGCGTCCAGCCCCGCGAGCGCCGCAGGGGCCAGCCCGAAGAGCGAAAGGGCCGAATACCGGCCGCCTATGTCCGCCGGGTTCAGGAACACCTCCCGGTACCCGGCGCTCCGGCCCAGCTTCTCGAGCGGCGTCCCGGGGTCGGTGATGGCGGCGAAGTGGCGCCCCGCGCCGTCAATGCCGGCGGAGCGGAGGTAGGCGTCGAACCGCCTCTGAAAGCACTCCGTCTCGATCGTCGTCCCGCTCTTGCTGGAGACGACGAAGAACGACTTCCCCGGATCCAGATCCCGCTCGAGATCGAGAATGGAGGCGGGATCGGTGGAATCGAGGACCCGGAGACGCGCCGCTCCCGGCGGCGGCGGAAAAACGCGGCTCAGCACTTCCGGGCAGAGGCTCGATCCTCCCATCCCCAGGACGACGACGTCGCGCACCCCCTCCCCTCGGAGCGTCTCCCCCAGACGCTGGGCCCGCGGAATCTCCCCGCCCATCGCCTCGACGACGGGGAGCCAGCCGAGACGGTTGCGGATCACGGCCGCGTGGGCCGGATCGCTCTTCCAAAGCGTCGAGTCCTTTTTCCAGATTCTCTCGAGGAATCGATCGTATTGCAGCCGGCTCAGCCGGCTCCGGACGGCTCTCTCAAGCGCGCCGAGCTTCGTGAGGGGACTCAAGGCTTCCCTCCCCTTTCCATGGCCAGCACCTTCTCCAGGCGCCTGCGGTGGCGCGGCTCGCCGCTGAACCGCGCCTCCACGAACGCCTCCACCAGCTCCCGCGCCAGCGACTCGCCGATCACGCGGGCGCCCAGGCAGAGCACGTTCGCGTCGTCGTGCTCGACGGCCTGGTGGGCGGTGTAATGGTCGTGACAGAGTGCCGCCCGGATTCCCTTGACCTTGTTCGCCGCGATGCACGCCCCGGCGCCGCTGCCGCAAATCATGACGCCGACGTCGGCGCGCCCGTCGAGTAGCGCCCGGCAGAGTCGGAAGGTGTAGTCGGGGTAGTCGACCGGCCGCGTGTTGCGCGTCCCGACGTCGACGAGGGGATAGCGCTTCTCGCCGAGACAGCTCAGGAGGGCTTTCTTGAGATGGAATCCGGCGTGGTCGCAGCCCAGCGCGACCCGGGGCCGCCTCGGCCTCTTGGAGGAAGCGACTGCCATCGATCCTCCCTCTGCGCGCCCGGCGCCGGCGCGCGTCCTCACGTTACGCGGCGTCGCCGTGAAGCCGAGCGGCAATCGGAAACTGAAATGGCGGAGAGGGGGGGATTCGAACCCCCGACCCGGTTTTACCCAGGTAACGCATTAGCAGTGCGCCCTGTTCGGCCACTCCAGCACCTCTCCGCAACCTTCAAGGCTGGCCCGGGAGCGCCTAGTCTAGCGTGAGATCGCTTTTCTTGTCCACGCGTCGAGTCCGCGCGTCGAGTCGGCCCGAAGCGCCGCCTTGACCCGCCCGTCCGGCGCCCGTAAAATCCCGGCGAATCGTTCGACATCCGAGCCGGTCGCCGACCACCAGGGAGGGATCATGAAGCTCAAGGCTCCGCTGCTCGCCGCCATCTTCGTCGTCTGCGCGCTGGCCGCTCCCGCCGCGCGCGCTCAGAACCGCTCCGAGTCCTGGGAGTTCGGCCCTTATCTCGTCGGTTTCGATTTCGATCGCGACATCGAGATCGAGGACAAATGGGGCGGAGGGTTTCGTTTCGGCTACAACTTCGTGCCGATGCACGAGGTCGAGCTTTCCTTCGAGGGCGTCGAGACCCAGGACGACGTCTTCAACCAGATCGACGTCTCGGTGACCCAGTTCCAGGCGAATTACGTCTTCAACTTCATCTTCGACCGGCACCAGCCGGTCGTCCCCTACTTCACGGCGGGAATCGGGGCGATCCGTCTCGAGGTCGACGATCCGGTCTTCGGCAGCGACGAGGAGACCGACCCGCTGTTCAGCATCGGCGGGGGTGTCCGGTTCTTCATCACCAAGGTGTTCAATTTCCGGATCGACGCCCGGGCCGTCTCCTTCAGCGGCGACAACGTCGTGCTCAGCGATCGGGATTTCACCAACAACCAGCTCTCGATCGGCGTCGGCTGGGTGGTCGGGGGGCGCTAACCCACTTTGTTTTCAGACTGATCTTCGAGTCGCGGCCGCCCAGCCCGCCGATCCACTGCTGCATGGGCTTGCGCGGGCCCGGTTTGGCCTCTAAATTCCCACCCAGCCGGAGTTTGTCTGGAGTCGGTCCGCGGGGGACGGCGCCGCGGACCGAGCGTATTGGACGGGCACGCCACGGAAGGGAAAGCCGATGAACGGAGAAGAAATCTGCCGCCAGCTGGAGGCCTCGCAGGCCCAAGGCGCCCGCTTCGAGCGGCTCCTCGCTCAGGCGGTGGAGCTGATTCACCAATCGAATCCGCGCTTCCACTGGACCGGAATCTACGAGCTGTTCCCCGACAACATGCTGCGTCTCGGACCTTTCATCGGCGCCCCGACCGATCATGTGTTCATCGCCGTCGGGCGCGGGATATGCGGGACGGCGGTGGCGGAGCGGCGGAACATCAACGTCCCCGACGTCAGCCAGGCTCCGAACTACCTCGCCTGCTCCACACAGACCCGCTCGGAGCTGGTGGTCCTCATCCGGAAAGGGCCGAAGATCTTCGGTCAGATCGATATCGACAGCCACGAGCTCGATGCGTTCGACGGCGATGCGGTCGCCCAGGTCGAGAAGGTGGCCGATTTCCTCGCCGGCGCCTATGAGAACGCCTCCCACGGCGGCCCTCCGAAGAGTTCCGCCTAGCCCACGACGGTTCGCGGGAGGTTCCCCTTTGGAAGATCGCGCTACCGTAGAGCCCGAAGAGAGCGTCGACTCGCTGCGCTGCAGAATCGAGGAATACGAGCGCCGCTTCCGGCTGCTGGACGAGCAGATGCGCATCCTGGAGCGGGAGCGCCAGAAGCTCTCGGCCGTCGTCCACCAGACCGACGCCGGCTTCCTGGTCATGGACTCGGCGCCGAAGGTCATCTGGGCGAACTCGGTCTTCGCCCGCCGCTTCCTCGACAGCTCCCATCCCGGCGCGCTGCTCGGGCAGCCGTGCCATCGCGTCCTGTGCGGCCGCGACGCCGCCTGCGAGGAGTGTCCCGCCGCACGCCCGTTCCAGTCGGCGCAGGTCGCGCATCACGAGCTCAAGATCGAGATCCACGGCCGTCCCCGCTATCTGTACGCCACGGCGATGCCGATCAAATCGATGACCGGGGAGACCGATCAGGTCATCGTCATGGTCCAGGACGTCTCCAACCTCACGGTGCTCCAGCAGTCGCAGCAGGCGCTCCGCGCCAGCGAAGAGAAGTTCCGATCGATCGTCCTCAACGCCGCCGCCGGGGTCGTCATGGTGAACCCCGAAGGCCGCCTCATCATGGTCAATCCCGCCTACTGCCGCTTCCTCGGCTACACGGAGGCGGAGCTTCTCGAGCGCACCGTGATGGACATCACCCATCCCGAGGATCTGGAGAAGACCCACAACGCCTTCCCGCAGCCGGACGGGAGCTATCCGCGCACCATCGAGTTCGAGAAACGCTACATTCGCAAGGACGGCACGATCGCCTGGGCCCACGTCAGCGCCTCGTGGCTCGTCGACGAATCGGGCCGCCCGCGCAACGCGGTCGCGCTGATCCTCGACGTGGGGGAGCGGAAGCGCGCCGAGCAGGAGCTGCGCAGCAGCGAGGCCAGGAAGGGGGCCATCCTGGTCACGGCGCTCGACGCGATTATCTCCATCGATCACGAGGGTCGCATCACCGAATTCAACCCGGCCGCGGAATCGCTCTTCGGCTACTGCCGAGAGGAGGCTCTGGGCTCCCGGATGGCCGAGCTCGTCATTCCGCCTTCCCTGCGCGAAGCGCATCAGAAAGGCTTCCACCGCTACCTCGCGAGCGGCGAGTCCAACCTCATTGGGAAGCACATGGAGCTGACGGCGCGGCGCAAGGACGGCTCGGAAGTCCCGGTCGAGATCGCGTTCAACCGGGTGCCTCTGACCGGACCTCCCGCGTTCACCGGCTACATCCGGGACCTGACCGAGCGCAAGCGCACGGAAGCGGCGCTGCGCGAGCGCGAGGAACAGCTGCGCCACTCCCAGAAGATGGAGGCCGTCGGAACGCTGGCCGGGGGGATCGCGCACGACTTCAACAACATCCTGACGGGGATCCTCGGCTACGCCGATCTCCTGCAGATCCAATCGAACCCGGGTGACAAGGTGCACCACGCGGCGGAAGTGATCGCCAAGGGGGCGACCCGCGCGGCGAAGCTCACGCAGCAGCTCCTCGGCTTCGCCCGTAAGGGGAAGAACCAGAACATACCGATCGATCTCCATGCCGTCGTCCAGGAAGTCGTGACGCTCCTGACCGGCAGCCTGCCAGCCGACGTCCGCGTCCAGGCGGACCTCGCGGTCGATCCGTTCTGGGTGCGCGGCGATCCGGTCCAGCTCAGCCAGGTGATTCTCAATCTGGGGATGAACGCCGCCGATGCGATGCCGCATGGAGGCGTTCTCTCGATCCGGACCCGGCGTGTCGAGCCTTCCGCGGAAATACTGCGCCGCCACCCCGGCTTCGATCCCGGCAGCCGCCTGCTGCTTCACATCGCCGACACCGGGACCGGCATTCCCGAATCGATTCGCGGGCGAATCTTCGAGCCGTTCTTCACCACCAAGGCGGACGGCAAGGGAAGCGGCATGGGGCTGGCCATGGTCTACGGAACCGTCCAGAACCACGGCGGCTTCATCGAGGTGGACAGCCGGATCGGGCAGGGCACGGAGTTCTTCATCTACCTGCCCGAGGCCTCTCCGAAAGCCGGCGTGGATCGCCGCCCGCCGCGAGGCCAGGCGATTCAGGGAACCGGAAGGATTCTCGTGGTGGACGACGAGGAGACGGTCCGCGGCGTCGCCCGGGAGTTCCTGAAGCGCCTGGGATATCAGGTGCTGACGGCGGCGGACGGGCAGGAGGCGGTCGAGACCTACCGGGCGTCCGCCGAGGAGATCGACCTGGTCATCCTCGACCTGGTGATGCCGCGGCTGGGAGGACGGGAATGCTTCCGGGCGCTGAAGGAGATCAATCCCGAGGTTCGCGCCGTGTTGTGCACCGGGTACGGTTTCAACGTCGCCGCGCAGGAAATCCTGGATGAAGGGATGGCGGGGTTCCTGCAAAAGCCCTATCAGATGAGCCAGCTCTCCGAAGTCGTGGCCTCCGCCCTGAAGTCATGAGCCTCTCGCCGTCGGTCTCGCGCCGGTAGCTCCCCGAGTACTGCCGCTCGCGCGGTCGGCCACCCGCCAAGCCAGTCGCCTCCTTCCCTGACTCAGGAGGCGCTTTCACTCCAGACGGAACTCGATCCGGTAGATGAGATCGCTGGCATTCCGGAGGATCCAGCCGAGGAAGGCTCCGGTGAGCATCCCGTTGGACCGATCCTGGATCCGGCCCCGGAACTTGCCGCCGCTCTGGATGAGCTTGACGTCCCCTTTGTGCGTCACGGCCTGCTTGTGACGCCACAAGGCCCAGCCCTCCTTGCCGCGCTTCCTCTTGTCGATCCAAAAGACGAAGCGGGGATTGGCGCGCAGCCGATCGTTGAGGTCGTCCAGCCCCTTTCCCTGCACGAACACCAGATCGCAATTTACCGAGAGCATTTGGCCACCTCCACGGTTCCGTCCGCCGGGCCCAGCCCGGTTTCTGTAATTCTACGCCTATGTTTCTGGTTGTTGTTTTCTTCGCGCTGAAAGAAGACCTTGGCGAATCACTTCCGAGAATCGGCCTTCAATCTTCCAGACCGAGGATTGTCCTCGGGTTCCTTGTGGACTTGCGAAGGAGAGGAGAACCCTCGTGATTTCTATGCGACAGGCCCCCGGCCCGACCTGCGTTCTCAGTCCGAGGCAGCTCCCGACGGATCACGACCATGACGGCGGACCCCCCGATCCGCGAATATCAGAGTGATCAACCGTCGAAAGAAGCTCCTCGATCGTCTTCCGCCCCGCCTATGCCCGCAAACGGAGGAGTCGGCCCCAATGACCGCACCAACTTGACCGGTCGTTCCATATCAGAAATAGAGCGTGCTTGCGCGCGCTAGGTTGGTGTACACTAGGCGTCATCTTGCATACTGGCGGACAGTTAGGCAGCGGGGCCTGCCTGGCCGCAATGTCGCTGCCCCGGCCGGAGCAGAGGCTGAACCAATCATTGCGGACGCAGTGCCCATCGCGCGTCTGGATGAAGTGATGAGTAAAAGCACAGTCAAGCAGAACCCGGCTATCCGTTCCCTCCCCAAGACACCGACCGGGATCGAGGGTCTCGATGAAATCACCGGCGGCGGGCTGCCGCGCGGCCGGCCCACGCTCATCTGCGGCAGCGCGGGCTGCGGCAAGACCCTGTTCGCCATGGAGTTTCTCGTTCACGGGGCCACCGAGTTCGGCGAGCCCGGCGTCTTCATGGCCTTCGAGGAGACTGCCGGGGAGCTGGCCCAGAACGTCCGTTCCCTCGGCTTCGACCTGGAGGAGCTGGCTGCCCGGAACAAGCTGCTGGTCGATTACGTCCACGTCGAGCGGAGCGAGATCGAGGAGACCGGCGAGTACGATCTCGAAGGCCTGTTCATCCGCCTGGGCCACGCGATCGACACCGTGGGAGCCCAGCGCGTCGTGCTCGACACCATCGAGACGCTCTTCGGCGGCCTGTCCAACTCCACCATCCTGCGCTCGGAGCTGCGGCGGCTGTTCCGCTGGCTCAAAGACAAGGGAGTGACCGCGGTCATCACCGGCGAGCGCGGCAGGGGAGAAATGCTCACCCGTCAGGGACTGGAAGAGTACGTCTCCGATTGCGTCATCGTGCTCGACCACCGCGTCACCGAGAACCTCTCGACCCGGCGGCTGCGCATCGTCAAGTACCGGGGCACGTTCCACGGCACCAACGAATACCCGTTCGTCATCGGCGAGACTGGGATCTCCGTCCTGCCGATCACTTCGCTGGGCCTGCGGCACAAAGTATCGGAGGAACGGATCTCCACCGGCGTCCCCCGGCTCGACGCCATGCTCGGAGACGAGGGAGTGTACCGCGGCAGCACCGTGCTCCTCTCCGGTACGGCGGGCACCGGCAAGACGAGCCTGGCGGCCTATTTCGCCGACGCCACCTGCCGGCGCGGCGAGCGCTGCCTCTATCTTGCCTTCGAGGAGTCGGAAAGCCAGATGGTCCGCAACCTGCGCTCCATCAGCCTCGACCTGGCGCCGTGGCTCGAGAAGGGCCTTCTGCGCTTCCACGCCACCCGCCCCACGTCCTACGGGCTGGAGGCGCATCTGGCTATGCTGCACAAGCTGGTCAACGACTTCCAGCCGCGCGTGGTGATCGTGGACCCAATCACCAACTTCCTCAAAGCGAGCACGCAGACTGAATCCGTGGCGATGCTGACGCGGCTGATCGATTTCCTCAAGGACAAGCAGATCACCGCCCTGTTCACCAGCCTGACCCACGGCGAGGACGGCATCGCTCTGGAGCAGACCGGAGTCGGCATCTCCTCCCTCATCGACACCTGGATCTTGATGCGCGACATCGAGCTGGGCGGCGAGCGCAACCGCGGCATTTACGTCCTGAAGTCGCGTGGCATGGCCCATTCCAACCAGATCCGCGAGTTCCTCCTGACGGACCACGGCGTCGATCTGCAGGACATCTACGTCGGTCCGGAGGGAGTGCTCACCGGATCACTGCGGCTTGCCCAGGAGGCGCGCGAGCTGGCCGCCGCGCTGAGCCGGCAGCAGGAGATCGACCGTCGCCAACGCGACCTGGAGCGCAAGCGCCGGTCCGTGGAGGCCCAGATGGCCGTCCAGCGACGAGAGTTCGACGCGGAGGAGGAAGAGCTGAAGCGGTTCATCGCCCAGGAGCAGGCGGCCATTGCCCAGATTCGGCAGGAGCGTGAACAGATGGCCCGCAGCCGCAAGGCCGACGCGCCGGCCAAGACCAAAAGGAACCGTACTCCTCGAATTGCGTCCCAGGAGGATGCCCATGGAAGATGAGCGCAGCATACCGCAGAGCCTGGACGATCTGACTGCCGCCAACCCGGACGTGTGGGAGCTGAGACTGTACGTCGCCGGCAAAACGGCCAAGTCGGTCGCCGCCTTTGAGAACCTCACCAGGCTGTGCGAGGAGCACCTTGCCGGCAAGTACAAGATCGAAGTGGTGGATCTGCTGATCCACCCGCAGCTGGCCAAGGGCGACCAGATCATCGCCATCCCCACCCTGGTCCGCAAGCTGCCCGAGCCGATCCGCAAAGTAATCGGCGATCTGTCGAACACGGAACGGACCCTGGTAGGTTTGCAACTGCGTCCAGTCAATACCTAGGAGCAACACGTCACGCACCCGACGAAACTTCCGCGGCGGGCGATATTCAAGAGGACCCGACCATGACGCCCATCAGCGACGATTTGCAGCGCGACAACGAGGAATTGCGCCAGCGACTGGAAGAAGCCGAGCAGGCCATCCAGGCCATCCGGGCCGGCGAAGTAGACGCCGTCCTCGTCGAAACCGAGCGGGAGCAGGTCTACACGCTGGAGACAGCCGACAATCCGTATCGCCTGCTGGTCACGCGGGTGCCCTACCCGGCGGCCACCCTCACCGACGACGGGTCGATCATCTGCTGCAACGGCCGCTTCGCCGACCTGCTCCAGCGGCCGCCCGCCTCCCTGCGCGGCCGCCCAATCGGCGACTTCGCGGCTCCCGAGAGCATCGCCAGCCTCAAAGCGCTGCTGCACGACGGCAGAACGATTGAGGTCCACGATACGGTCACCCTGCTGCGCGACGACGGCTCGCCGGCTTCGGCCTGCCTCGGCGTCAGCCCGTTGCGCGAAGGCGCTCTGGGCCTGTGCCTGATGGTCACCGATCTGACGGAGCGGAGGCATTACGAGGAGCTGCAGCGCACCCAGGCGGCCCTGCACGCCAGCGAAGAGCGGCTCAAGGACGCCGACCGCAAGAAGGACGAGTTCCTCGCCACCCTCGCCCACGAGCTGCGCAACCCGCTCGCCCCGCTGCGCAACGCCGCGCAGATTCTCAAGGTCAAGTGCCCGCCCTTGCCGGAGCTGCAATGGGCGCAAGGAGTCATCGACCGTCAGGTGCAGCTGATGGCCCGGCTGCTCGACGACCTGCTCGACGTGTCCAGCATCTCGCGCAACACCCTCGAGCTGCGCACCGAGCCGATCGAGCTGGCGTCCGTCCTCGAAGCTGCCCTGGAAACCAGCCGTCCGGTCATCGAAGCCTGCGGTCACGAGTTCGACGTCGCCCTGCCGTCCGAGCCGATCCACTTGAAGGCCGACCCGGTGCGACTGGCCCAGGTTTTCGCCAACCTCCTGAACAACGCCGCCAAGTATACCGAGAAAGGCGGCCGCATCTGTCTGAGCGTCGAGCGGAAGGGAAATGAAGTGACCGTGTCGGTCAAGGACAACGGCATCGGCATCATGGCTGAGATGCTGCCACGCATCTTTGACATTTTCTCACAGGCGAAACGGGGTCTGCTGCGGTCTCAGGGCGGGATCGGCATCGGCTTATCGCTCGTCAAGGGGTTGGTCGAGCTGCACGGGGGGAGCGTCGAGGCTAAAAGCGCCGGTCTGGGCCGGGGGAGCGAGTTCGTCGTCCACCTGCCGGTCGCCGCGTAAGACGCCCATCCGGAAACCGGCTCGTCCCAGCCGGATCCTCTGACCCAAAGCCTGCTAGTGTCGCGTCTCAAAAATCATGTTACATTCGGCCCCCGATCCATCCCGGCTCGCCGCGTTGCGCCTCGCTTGCGTACCGCCTTGGGCGACGCTCTGGCGCGCCTTGCGATCCGGGCGCCTCGGCGACCTCGGTGTTTAACATGATTTCCGAAACGCAACACTAGTCGGGGGGCGCGGTATCGGCACGCGCCCCGAAACGGCCTTCAACGCCTCGGGTCGTTTGCCAGG
Source organism: Candidatus Polarisedimenticolia bacterium (assembly GCA_036004685.1). NCBI lineage: Bacteria > Pseudomonadati > Acidobacteriota > Candidatus Polarisedimenticolia > Candidatus Polarisedimenticolia bacterium. Next base: position 17,390 of record DASYRE010000043.1, read on the forward strand.
TGGACGGCGGTGTTGGCGATGCCATCGACGACGCCGGCCATCCGCCGATAGTCGAGCGTGTCGGCCGTGTCGGTCTTTCCATGGTAGTTCGGGTTGCGCATGAACGCCGTGTCGGTGACCATCAAGCCCGGATATCCCAAGGCCCAATAATTACGCTGGTCGGAGAGGTCGGAACCCAGGCTCACCGGTCCCGAATAGCTGACTGCCTGTACCTCCGTGGCGCCGCGGAAGCATTTCTTGGCCGTGCGAACGAGGTCTCGATCGTCCCACCGGCCGACGAGCGCGATGAAGCGTCCGTTTCCCGGATAGAGGAGATGGATGAGCGGATTGACCTTCGGCTGCGTGGGACTGAAATAGCCGATCATCTCCAGGGAGATCATGGCTCGCACCTGCGCCGCCGACTTGGACAGCGCTCCCGCATGAATCGCGCTTCCCATGTCGGGGCTGCCGAAATAGGGGGGCTCTTCCGTGGAATAGGCGACCAGCTCCACGGGAGTGGCCAGGGTCTGCGGATCCAGCAAGCGGGTCAGCTCGAGGATTCCGGCGACGCCGCTGGCGTTGTCGTCCGCCCCCGGAAAGTCGCCGAAAGCGTCGTAGTGGGCGCCGACCACGACCCGCGGCCCGGCGGCGGGACCCAAGAGGGCGATGAGATTGCGCATCGGGCGCCCTCCGGCTTGATAGACCTGCTCCGAGACCCTGGCGCGCGTGCGGCGGAACGCGGAAGCGATGTAGGTCGCGGCCCTCTCGAGCCCATCGGCGTCGTCGGCGCAGCGCGAATGATCCGGAGAGGCGAGGAAGCGCACGTGGGCCTCGAGGCGGCCGGGATCGGCGTGGAGCGCCGCCGAGTAAGGGACAGCGCCCAGGTTCGGCTGGCGAAGCGCCCATCCAAGCGCCAGCCCCAACGCGGTCGTGACGACGATTACTGCGGACGTGATTCGAAAGAGGCTCTGAAGGAACTTCCTCATGCGCCGTTGGCTGTCACCAGGAATAGTTCCAGGCGAGGCCCACCTGACCGGGGTCCGGGCCGATGATGGGCTGAAGGCTGGAGCGCGGCGGGTCGGACCCGTTCCTCCGGGCGAGCACCATTCGTCCCATGCTGTTGCCCAGCAAGGCGCCGGCGATGACGTCCGAAGGAAAGTGCCGGGCGAGCGCCACTCGCGAGACGCCGATCAAGCCTGCCGTGCCGTAGGCCAGCCAAGACACCCATTTATGATCGGAGTACACGCCCGAGAAAACCGTGGCTACGGCGAACGCCCCGGTGGCATGTCCCGAGGGGAACGAGCCGACGTGCTCCCCTCGGGTCCGGTCGTAGTCGCCGAAGTCCCCGACGCCGGACGAGGAGGGACGGTTCCGTCCCGTCACGGCTTTGAGGACTGAGCTCCACAGTCCGGCGCTGAGGGCGGCCTCCGCCGAGAGGCTCGAGGCTTCGGCGAACCGGTCGTGTCCGCTCCACCGGCCCGCAAAGTAGCCAACCCCCAGCAGCACGATCCCCGTTCCCGCGTCCCCCAAGTCGGAAAAATAGCGCGCCCATCGCCTCGGAGTTCCCTGGGTATCCAAATGGAAATCGGCCTCGAGCTGGGCGTCGACGCCGCCGTTCTCGTCCCGGCTGGAGGCATAGGCAAGCGCGGTCGTCACGACGAACGGGGCGTAGAAAGCCGGGTTCCTGGCCTCTGAAGGAGCCCAAGTCCTGAAGAAAAATCGCTGATCTGTGAAGAAGCGCCGGAAGAAATTCGTCCGCCAGTAGGGCTTTTCCAGTGCAGGTTCGGAAGTTTCGGCGGCCTCGGAAGGATCCACCGCATCTTGCCCTGGGTTGGCGGGATCGATCGAATCCTCCTCTAATGATCCAGGAGGAGCAGGCGTCGCGTTGTCCGGAACGGCAGCCGGTGGCTCCGGGTCGACGGGGGCAGCAGCTTCGCCAGAAGGCGGCTCGCCAGCTCGGGCCAAATCATGCGGGAAGCCGGCCAGCAGAAGGGTGGCAATCAACGTCATGACTGAGATTCTTCGACAAGCTCGGGCGTGTGGCTTCACAACAAACATTCTCGGCCTCATCGTCGCAGAAGACCAATTCCGAACTGGTGTCGAGCGGTGCGGATACAGCAGCGCGCCGGGGCGAGCGAGCCCGCACCGAGCAGGGACGTCGGGATTTTGACGTGAGCCGAGCGACCCGCTTGGCGGAGGCCGCGTCCCCTAGGCCGTGGAATAGAACCCGTCCCGCATTTCCTTTGCCTTCCGAAAGATGCGGTGGCAGGAGGATACTTCGTCGGGTATTGCGCAAATTCATGTTCCGCCTTGACTTGGCGGCCTCGCCGACTAGATTACAACCTCATCGGACGCCCGTGAGGATGCGAAACGGTGCGGCCGTCCGGGTTTGCCGAATTCTACGGGGAAACTGCGTCCCGATAGAGGTACCAGGTGGGCCGGGCCATATCGTTGACTGGTTTCGCATCTGGAGAGTGAGGGAGACAGCCAAAGTGCCAGACTTCCGCTTCGGCAGCCGACATCGGTGCCATCCGAACCGGATTCTGACCCTTCTCCTGCTCGCCCTCGCCGGCACAACCGGCGCGGCCCGAAGCCAGGATTCCTCGGTCGATCTCACCTCCATCGGCATCGAGGCGGTGATGAACATGGAGGTAACCTCCGTCTCCAAGAAGCCGGAGACGCTCCGGGACTCGCCTGCGGCGGTCTACGTCATCACCTCGGAGGATATTCGACGTTCGGGAGCGACGAGCCTTCCGGACCTGCTTCGCCTGGTGCCCGGCGTCCAGGTGGCGCGGGTCAACTCGAGCACATGGGCCGTCGGAGTCAGGGGCTTCACCAGCTCCCTGTCCCGATCGCTGCTTGTTTTGATTGATGGAAGAAGCGTCTACTCGCCGCTGTTCGCGGGTGTCTATTGGGACGCCCAGGACACGCTCTTCAACGACATCGAGCGGATCGAAGTGATTCGGGGTCCCGGGGCGACGCTCTGGGGGGCCAACGCAGTGAACGGCGTCATCAACATCATCACCAAGAGCGCGCAGGCCACCCAGGGAGCGTACGCGTCGCTGCGGCTCGGAAACGAAGATCGCTTGGTGGCCACCGGGCGGTTCGGAAGCAAGACGTCGGGGAATGTGGCCTTCCGGACGTTCGCGAAATTCTCCGATCGCGACGCGCAATTCCATGCGGACGGGGACGACTACGACGGCTGGCACATGGCGCTCGCGGGATTCCGCCTGGACGCCGATCCCCAAAACCAGGATCACCTCTCCTTTCAGGGAAGCGCCTATAGCGGCAGCGCGGGTGCCCGTTCGACGATCACGACCTACACTTCTCCTTACCTCCGGATTGACGAGGAAGACACCGATCTTTGGGGTGCGGATCTCCTCGGACAGTGGAAGCACCGGCTCGGGGGGAATTCCGAAACGACGCTGCAGCTCTATTACGACCGCACGCACCGAAGCCAGTCCGCCTTTCAAGAGGATCGAGACACCTTCGACGTCGATTTCCGGCATCTGATTCAAGTCGGATCGCGCCACGATCTCCTGTGGGGCGCCGGATATCGCATCACGTCCGGGGACACCGAATCGGTGCCGACCATCCAGTTCTCTCCTCCCGATCGGACCGACGACGTCTGGAGCGCTTTCGTGCAAGACGAAATCAGGCTCGTCCCGTCGCGCTGGACCCTCACGATCGGGTCGAAATTCGAGCACAACGACTACAACGGGTTCGACTGCCAACCGAACATCCGGCTCCTTTTCAGCCCCGGGCCGAGACACGTGCTCTGGTCGGCTATTTCGCGCGCCTTGCGGATTCCCTCGCGGGTCGAGAGCGACCTCAGCATCACTGCGCTGCTCGAGCCCACGACCCCGACGTTCATCCGCGTCGTCGGGACGAAGGACTTCGAGCCGGAGCGCCTCGTCGCGTACGAAGCCGGCTACCGGGTCGAGGCGGCCAAGCGCCTGTTCCTCGATTTCGCCGTCTTCTACAACGATTACGACCAGCTCCTGAGCTTGGAGCCCGGTACCCCCTTCACCGAGACGTCTCCTCCGCCGAATCACACCGTCATCCCGATTTTCTTCCGGAACAAGATGACGGCGAAAGCCGGCGGCGCCGAGCTGGCGTACGAGTGGCAGCCCCTCGACGTCTGGCGCCTCAGCGGCTCCTACTCCTACCTCCGATTGAACGCCGTCAGCGCCGCGGATAGCGGAGACACCACGACCGCGGGCTCCATCGAAGGATCGAGTCCAAGGCACATGGCAGGCCTCCGCTCCGCCTTGGATCTTCCTCGAAGCTTCAGCCTGGACATGACGCTCCGATACGTCGGCAGCCTGCCGCGCCAACGGGTCGAAGGCTACACCGAGATGGACGTCATGTTCAGCCGGCGTCTGACGCACGGCATCGAGGTATCGCTCGCCGGGCAGAACCTTCTCTCGCGTCACCACGCGGAATTCGCCGGAGGCGCCACCGAAATCGAGCGCAGTTTCCTGGGAAGGTTCGTACGGCGATGGTAGGGGGGGGCTGGATGCGCTCGCGCGCTTTGCTGCTCTGTTTTGCGGCAGGCCTGGCTGTCGCAGACGGCCCGGCTCGCGGCGAAGAAGCACCCTCGGCCACATTGTCGGAGTATCGCGTCAAGGCAGCCTATCTCTATTACTTCACCACCTTCGTGAACTGGCCCCCGGAGGCGTTTCACAACGCCGGAGACGAAGTCGTCATTGGCGTGCTCGGGGAGGATCCGTTCGGTGCGATCCTCGATGAAACTCTGCGAGGCAAAACCGTCGGCAATCGCAAGCTCGTCGTCAGAAGGTTCGGCAACGTCAAAGACGTCCGTGAGAGCAACGTCCTCTTTATCAGCTCTTCCGAGCGGGATCGCCTCGCATCCATCCTGAAAGTCCTGGAGGGCGCCGCGGTCTTGACGGTGGGAGAATCCGAGGGTTTCGCGTCGCGCGGCGGGCAGATCGCGTTCCGCACCGAGGACAAGAAGGTCCGCTTCGACATCAACGTCGACGCCGTAGAACGCGCCCAGCTGAAAGTCAGCGCCCAGCTCATGAAGCTGGGCAGGATCGTCCGGGAATCGGAACGCCATGGAGGCTGAGGCTTGATGCCGTCCTTCCGCGACGCGTCGGTCAAGACCAAGCTGGTCCTCGCGAGCGTGCTCGGCTGCGGCGCCGCTCTCTTGATTGCGGGCGCCGTGATTACGAGCTATGACCTCATGGGGCTGCGCCGCTCCCTGGTGCAAAGGATGACGGTCCAGGCGGACATCGTGGGGGCCAACTGCCTCTCGGCCCTTCTTTTCAACGATTCGAAGTCCGCGGCGGACACCCTCGCGGCCTTGAAGGCCGACCCGACGGTTCTCGCCGCGGGACTCTACACGCCGGACCGACGGCTGTTCGCGACTTATTCCAGCAACCCATCGAACGCACTGGCGCCGACGGGTGAAGGACCCATCGCCGCCGCTCAAGGGCATCGCCTCGAGAAGGGACGGCTCCTGCTATCCAGGAGCATTCTCTTCGACCGGGAGGCGATCGGCACGTTGGTCATCGTCTCGGATCTCGGCGAGATTTCCGCAAAGATGACGCGCGACGTCGCGATCGTCGCGGGGGTTCTCGTCGTGTCCCTCCTGGTCGCCCTGCTCATCTCATCGAGGCTGCAGCGTCACATCTCGGGACCCATGCTTCACCTTGCGGAGACCGCCCGAAGGATCTCCTTGGAAAAGGACTTCTCGGTGCGGGCCTCCGGTGAGAGCCGCAACGAGATCGGGACCCTCGTCACCGCATTCAACGAGATGCTCGAAGAGATCCGTAAACGAGAAACCGCGCTCCGGGCCGCCCAGGACGAGCTCGAGCGGCGGGTCGCCGATCGGACCGCGCAGCTCGAAGCGGCGAATCGCGAGCTGGAGGCGTTCAGCTATTCCGTGTCGCACGACCTTCGCGCCCCTCTGCGGAGCATCGACGGGTTCAGCCAGGCGCTTCTCGAAGACAGCGCCGACAAGCTGGATGACCAGGGCAAGCAGCACCTCCAGCGGACGCGTGCCGCCGCGAAGCGGATGGGGCAGTTGATCGACGACCTCTTGAGCCTGTCGCGCTTGACCCGGGGCGAGTTGAAGCGTGGAAGGGTCGACCTCACGGAGCTTGCCAGAGCGACCGCAGCGGAAATCTTTCGCAGCGAGCCGGAGCGCAAGGTGGAGCTGAAGGTGGCGGAGGGACTGTCGGCGCAGGCGGACGGTCAGCTTCTGAATGTGGTGTTCGAGAACCTCCTCCGGAATGCCTGGAAATTCACCCGCAAGCGACAGGTCGCGCACATCGAGTTCGGCTGCCTGCACCAGGATGGCACACGTGTCTTTTTCCTGCGGGACGACGGCGTGGGGTTCGAGATGGCTTATGCGGACAAGCTCTTCGGCGCCTTTCAACGCCTGCACTCCACGAAAGAGTTCGAAGGGACGGGGATCGGGCTCGCCACGGTGGCCCGCATCGTCCGCCGGCACGGCGGGAAGGTCTGGGCGGAGGCTGAAATCGAAAAGGGCGCCACGTTCTATTTCACGCTCGAGGGGAGCCTTTCAAGGAGCGCAGCATGAGGGAAAAGATGATCCTGCTCGTCGAAGACAACCCCGACGACGAAGACCTGACGATCCGGGCGCTTCGGAAGAACAACATCGCCAATGAAATCGTCGTCGCCCACGACGGCGTCGAAGCCCTCGACTACCTCTTTGGCAGGGGACGATACGCGGGGCGGGATACGCAGGAGCTTCCCGAGGTGGTCCTGCTGGATCTGAAACTGCCGAAGGTCGACGGGCTGGAAGTGCTCCGCCAGCTCCGGCAGGAAGAGGCGACCAAGCGCCTCCCGGTCGTGATCCTCACGTCCTCGGAGGAGGAGCAGGATCGATTGAGGGGCTACAACCTCGGGGCGAACAGCTACGTGCGCAAGCCGGTGGACTTCGTTGAATTCACCGAGGGGGTCCGGCAGCTCGGCCTGTACTGGCTCGTCTTGAACGTTCCGCCGCCACGGTAGGAGCTGAGGCCGACGATGGGCACTCCGATCCGCGTTCTCATCGTGGAAGACTGTGAAGACGACGCCGACCTCCTCGTGCGGGAGCTGCGCCGGGGCGGCTACGAGCCGATCTGGGAGCGCGTCGACACGCCCGAGGCCATGGCGGCGGCGGTGTCGGGACAGTCCTGGGACATCGTCATCTCCGACTACTCGATGCCCCGCTTCAGCGCTCCGGATGCCCTTGCCTTGACGCTGGAGCGAAAGCTGAACGTGCCCTTCATCATTGTCTCGGGAACGGTCGGCGAGGAAGTGGCGGTCGAGGCGATGCGCGCGGGGGCCCACGACTACATTTTGAAGGGTCGTCTGACCCGGCTGTGCACGGCGGTCGCGAGAGAGCTCCGAGATTCGGAGATCCGTCGCGCGCACGTGCAGTCCCAGGAGAAGCTCCGCGAAACGCGGGAGCGGCTGGACAGGGCCACGCAGCAGCTCGTCCAGGCGGAGAAGATGACCGCCCTCGGGGAGCTGGTCGCGGGAGTCGCTCATGAGGTCAATAATCCTCTCGCGAGCATCATGGGCTACACGCAACTCGTCCTGATGCGGGAGCTTTCGGCGGACGTCCGGAGGCGTCTCGAAACCGTCTTTTCGGAAGCCGAGCGCGCCGGAAAAATCGTCCGCAACCTCCTGACCTTCGCCCGGAAACAGCCTCCCGAGCGGAAGTACCTGGGTCTCAACGGAATCATCGAGAAGACTCTCGAGCTCAAGGCGTACAGCCTGCGGAGACAGAAGATCGAGGTGGAGGTGGCCACCGCGCCCGATCTGCCGATGACGATGCTCGATTTTCAACAGATTCAGCAGGTCCTGCTCAATCTGTTGAACAACTCCGAACAGGCCATGACCGAGGCGGGCCGCGGGCAAAGAATTCGGATCGGGACGGCAAAGCTGGGGAAGACGATCGAGATGCGCATCTCCGACGACGGCCCCGGGATTCCTCCCGACATTCAGGCTCGCATCTTCGAACCGTTTTTCACGACCAAGAAGGAAGGGAAAGGCACGGGCCTGGGGCTGTCGCTCTGCTATGGGATCATCCAAGAGCACGGGGGGACGATCCGGGTGGAAAGCACTCCGGGTCAGGGGACGATCTTTGTCATCGAGCTGCCCATCGTGGAGGAAAAAGGCCCGGCCGGAAGCGCCGGCCCGGAAACTTCTCCAGAGTCAGGACCCAGCCTGAGGATCCTCATCGTCGATGACGAGCCCAATGTGCAAAACATGCTGGCCGAGCTGCTGGGAGGCAGGGGCTACAAGGTGGACACGGCCTCCGACGTCCCGGAGGCTCTCCGGAAGATCGAGACGAACGGTCACAGCTTGATCATCACCGACATGAACATGCCGCGCGGCACCGGGAAAGACGTCTATCAGGCCGTTCTTGAAAAGTCCCCAAGCTTGGCGCGGCGCGTGATCTTTACCACCGGCATGGGGATAACCGCCGAGACGCAGAGCTTCGTGCGTGAGACGGGCAACGAGATGATCCTCAAGCCTTTCAAGATCGAGGACATCGAACGGGCCATCGCCGCAGCCATGAGCAATTGACCGGCCCTTCCGCCTGAAGACCCCAAGCCTATGCTGCCTGACTCATGGGGCGATCGAGGAACTCGTCGCTACCTCCACGGGAACCGCGACCCGGCCGGGGATCCTGACCCCGTTCGCGCCGCAGCCGGAAAGCAACTGATTGCGCCTTCCCCTACCACTTGAATACGTAAGCGATGAGGGGACCGCTGAAGGTGATCTCGGTCTCCAGCTCCGAGCCGTTGCGACCCTCCTGTTCGATTTTGCTGTGCAGGTGCCGATAGCCGAACCGCACGCTGTGCTTGCCCGATTTGCCGACCTGGACACCGAAGGTCCCGACGGCGTTCCAGGTCAGCTCGGTGTCGCCGGCGCCGGCGTCCCCGCGGAGCACGAAGTCCCATCGCTTACCGAACGAGCGCCAACTGTCGATTGGAAGGCTACGAACCTGGATAGATCACACACGCAACGGTGTTGCTGAAAGCGGCCGGGACCCTTGTGTAACACGATCAAGCGCCGTTTACCTCCAATCACCGGCGGCGACGAAGGCGCCCCAGAAGTACGGGTGGGCGAGGGCGCCCGCCCGGCGCCGGTTCTCAAGAACGCGCAGCGACGCGGCACGGGTCGCTTCGGCCGTCGTCCCGCCCGCGAGACGGGCGCGGTATAGCTCGAGAATCCACTCCCGTGCGTCGTGATCCCCGACGGCCCACAAGCTCATGACGAGGGTCCTCGCGCCCGCAACCTGGAAGGCGCGTCGCAGCCCGAGCACGCCCTCTCCGCGGAGGGCCGGCCCGACACCGGTCTGACAGCCCGACAGGACGACCCACTCCACACCTCTCAGATCGAGCGCGGCGATCTCGTCCGACGTCAGGATGCCGTCCTCGGCCTCCGCGTGTCTGGCGATTGCGCTCCGATTGACATCGGCCAGCGCCAGCCCGAAAACGGGGAAGGCACTGCCGCTCGCCTCGGGACCGCCGGCGACTTTGTCACCATGTGTCGCCGGGAGAGTTGGGCAGACGTCGTCGAGAGAGAATCCGTGGGTTGCCAAATGAATGACCCGGCGGCCGGCGGCGCGCTTTTTGAATTCGCTTTCGCCGCCTTGGCGCCCGGTCAGCACGAGGGCGACGCCTCGCGACGGGCTCCCGGGAGGGTCAAGGGACTCGTGCGCGACCCACAGCGCCGCGATCTCCTCGACCTCGGCTTTGGAGCCGGGCAACGGGAGAAACGTCGGAGCGCCCAACCCGGCGCAGTCCGACAGGCGAATCCCCGCGCGGGAAGCCACGCTCGTTTCAGCCACTGGCCGATCGCCGAAGTCGAGCCCTCCCAGGGCGAGCAGACCGCCGGGGCGGGCTATTCCGGCAAGGTTCCGATCACCCGCGGAGAGCGCCAAGACATCCCGTTCGGCCGACAGGTAATGCAGGACGGGCCCCGTCTCGAGAAGATAACCGTCCTGCCCGACCGGGAGCGTGGCGAAGTTGAGAAGGTGCAGATCGCCATCGGGCACCAGCAATACGGCGCGAGCGCCGCAGATCTTCCCCGCGAGCGGGTCCCAGACGAGCCGCCTCAGCTTCTCGCCGACCTGCCGGCAGGTCGCGAGCGATGCGACGCTCTTAGGCGGCGCGCCGACTTCACCGCGGAAGCGCCGGACGAGATCGTCGATCACGCCGGAAGACCCCAGCGTGGCCATGGCGATGCCGCCGCGGCCAGGCGGCAGCACGAAGGCGACGTAGCGGGTCTCGGCCGCGTGATGCCCCTGGCGAGGCCTTTCGAACCGCGCGTAGGCCACGAGCGCCGTGGAGGGGGGCAGAGCCCGCCGGATATCCTCGAGGCGGGCCGAACGCGCCTGGAGATCCCGCCTGGCCGCGGCGCTGCGGACCGCCACATCGCGCTCGGCCCGGTCGGTCGCGGCCCGGGCCCGGCGAAGGAGGTCCCGGTACTCGCCGGCGGTCCCCGCGCCGGGACCGGTGGCGACGAGGGCGGCGAAACGCGCCCTGGCGTCGTCCCATGCATGCACCCATGGTGACAGGCTCGGCTCGGCCGCATCGAGGAGGAAGCGGTGCCGTGCGGCCACCTCGTCCAGGATCACGGCCCGTGACCGGATGAGCGCCTCCCAGGCGCGGCGCGCCCGCGGCGCGGTCCCGTGGCCGTCCCCGCCGCCCAACCCTGCCGCGAACGCCACGTCGAGCCCCGACCTCTGCATCGCCTTGTAGTCGAGGGCCTGGCGATCGGACAGATAATGGGCCGTTCGCGCGATGTGGGCGCGCAGGATCTCCTCCGCCCGCAGCGCACCGTCCAGAGCCCTCTCTTCGTTCCCGGTCCTGTAGTCCAGGTTCGCGAGGTAGATCAGGCTCCGGGCGAAGAACGGGTGTTCAGTGCCGAGCCTGTTCTTGCGGATCTCGAGGGCCCGCTCGAGGAGCGGGCGGGCCTTCTCCGGTTGATCCAGCTCGATGAGCGAGCGCGCCAAGCCGGTGAGCGTAATGGCTATCAGCGGATGTTCGGGACCGAGCGCGGCCTCGCGAATACGCAAGGCGCGTTCGAACAGCGGAACAGCCGCTGCCGCCTCTCCCACGTCGAGCAGGAGGCCTCCTAGATTGGAGAGGCTGACGGCCACCGGCGGTCGATCCGGCCCCAGCTTCGCCTCACGGATCGCGAGGGCGCGCTCGAAGGCCTGACGCGCGGCAGCGAGGTCTCCGAGCTCCTGCAGCACGCCGCCCAGGTTGTCCAGCACCAGGGCGTAGAGCGGGTGGTCCTTGCCGAGTCCCTCACGGGCGCGGTCGAGGCCGCGCTCGAAAATCGCCCGCGCGTTCTCCAAATCGCCCAGATCATGCAGGATGGTGCCGTAGTTGCTCAAAAAACCTACGACGAAGGATGGTTTGTTCGTCGTCAATCGCTCGAGGACCGCGAGGCCTCTCTCGTAGAAGGTGCGCGCCTTCGTGTAATCGCCCGTTTCGGCATTGGTATTCGCCAGTCCTGTAAGGAGCTTGACGGTCCTCTGGTCGTCCTGGACGTGGGCCTGCTCGCGCAGGGCGAGCGCCCGCTCGAGCGCGGCCCGGGATGAGGCATAGTCGCCCCTCATGAAGTACACGTCCCCGAGGGTCTGGAGGCTCGCCGCGAGGGCGGGATCGGAGTCATTCAGATGGCTCGTCTGGATGGCGTGGGCTCGCTGAGCCCATGTGAGGGTGCCGGGCTCGGACGCTTTGCCGGCGGGCAGCACGGCGGTGACGAGCGCCATGAGCGCGTCGGCGACCGCGAGGGAATCCGGCCCCGACTCGGCCTCGGCGCGGGCGAGGATCAGCCGCCCGTGACTCTCCGCGTCCGCGTAGCGGCCCTGGTCCACCAGGTCGTAGACGCCCGGCAGGCCGGCGACGGACGCTTCCTCGGCTGGCATCGAAGGCGACGCGGCGGGACCGCTCCACAGGAGCGCCGCCACCGCAGCGGCCGGCGCGAGAGTCCGCAGGCGCGAGCGGCGCCGACGACGATCGCCGCGCCGGGCCCGGCTGCTGTCGCAGCTACGGCACCGTCCGGTCCTCTCCCGCGGTCGGGGGGCCGACCCGGAATGGGTACCGATAGATACGACGTTCACCGGCATGGTCCGTCCTCGAGACGACGACCTCGTGCTCTCCGGCCGCCCGCAGCAGGCCCGCCGGCACCGTCCACGAGATGCGGCCCAGCGCATCAGGCGGACCGACCGAGTCGGCGCGGGCGAGAACTTGTCCGCCGGCATCCACCAGCTCGGCCGAGTACCTGGCCTCCGGGCTGACCGGGACGAGGAATGCAAAGGTCAGCGAACGGTCGTTGAGGCGCGACGGCAGAGTCGGCGCATGGCCGTCACCCCGGTCGGGGCCGTTCCCGAGATCCAGGAAGTACGGCTCGGCGAATCGATCGGGCGGTCCGCCACCCGGCCTCAAGCGGGGCCAGAGGCCGGCCGCGATCAGGAGGATCACGGCGGCGGCCGCGAGCCAGGAGGCCCGCCTGACGGTGATGGACCGGACTGCCACGCGTTCCGGTGCAGACCGCGCGGATTCCCCTGAGGCCGCGGGCGCCACGGCCTCCGCCCCATGCGCCTCGACGGCCCGGGCCAGGAGCAGGAGAACATTCAATTCGCGCCGGCAATCGGCGCACCGGTCGAGATGGGCGCGCACGCCCGCCGCCTCGTCCTCCTCCAGGCTGCCGTTGACGTAAAGGGGAAGAAGCCCCTGCGCGGACCGGCATCCAGGATGGACCAGGAAACGCGTTCCGAGCCTCACGTTCGATCCTTGGTTGCCGACATCAGCTCGGACCAGCGCCGCAACAGGCGCGACCGGCTGCGGAAGACCCTCGCCTTCACGGTTCCCTCTCTGACACCGAGCAGGTCCGCCACCTCGGCATACGAAAGGTGCTGCGCGAAGACGAGGTCGATGAGGCGCCGATCTCGCTCCGGCAGGACCTCGAGCAGCTTCGACAGGAGATCCCGGTTCATTACTCCCGCCGGCTCATCGAGCGCCGGCATGGCCGGGCCGTCGGCCGCGAGGCGGCCGCCCCTCTCCCGATGCCGATAGGCCCGGCGCGCGAGGTCGATGGCGGCGTTGCGGCTGATTCGGTGCACATAGGTGCGCAGCGACGACTCCCCGGCGAACCGGCCGCCACGAAGGTTCGTGACGATACGCAGCCGGATCTCCTGTTTGAGGTCCTCCCACTCCTCGCGCAGCGACCGGAAGCCGTCTCGCAGGGCGAATTCGATCCAGCCATCCACGACACGCGCGGCTTCGCGATCCCCTCGCAGGAAGGCCTCGATCAGACGCGCCTGATCCGCGTCGGGCGGCATCGACACTCACCACTCCTCCGCGAGCGCGGCGAGAAGAGAAATCGGTGAGCATCAGAGTACCGTCAACGCCTGGAAGGCGCAACGTCGCAGTGGAGCGGTTCAGAGATTCACGCGCACTTCCACTGAAAACGCGCCTTCCCAGCCGCCCTGGTTGCGGGCGGCCACGCGATAGTAGTACGTCCCTCCAGGAGTCAGGTTCTGATCGAGGTACGTGAGGTTGTTCGCCACCCCGATGCGCGCATAGGGACCTCCTGGGGCCAGACTGCGGTAGACGACGTAGTCCACGACGTCCGGCTCGGGGCTCGCGCTCCAGTTGAGGCGGGCGCTCTTGTTCGTGGCGCGCGCGCCGGTCAGGTTGGCGACGGCCACCGGGAAGAGCTTCGCCGTCGCCGCATAAAGGTCGGTCGCGCCGCGCCAATCTTGCCAGACGATGCGATCTCCGGAAACCGCCGGCTGGTACTGGGCCACCTCCCCATTCGACACCTGATAGCTGAGCCCGGCCGAGAGGTCGCGGGCGCGGATGTTCCAGTTGGAAAAGTAGCCTCCTCCAAAGTCGGTCCGCTGGGTCCAGACCACGAGGTCGCCCGATAGGTCGAGGTCGATGCGCATCTCTCCCGGTCCCGCCGGAACAACGCTCTCAAGACCCGTGCCCAGGTCGTGGACGAACACGGTCGCTCCATCCATCCCGATCCAGGCTGCCCGCGTTCCCGAAAGTGCGGGATCCCGACCGTCCCCGATGACGAGGTCCTGCCCGGTCGTGAGATCGCGCAGGTGGATCCCTCCAGCTCCGGCATAGACGATCCGATCACCGTCGATATCGTACTGACTCGCGGTGCCGAGCGGCGTCACCTGCCGCGTGGTGAGATCCATCAGGCTCAGCTCGCCGGAACCGTACGGGTTGTTAAAATCGTAGTACGAGGCCGGCGCCTTGAACAGCACGCGATTGCCCCCGATGACCGGAAACACATAGTGCTGGGTGAAAGCGGGGTAGGGCGTCAGAAGCTCCTCCTGGCCCGTGATCATCGTCGCCGTGTCGAAGCGATAAATGTCCAGCTTGCCGTTGCGCGTGTCCTGCCAGACGATCTGGGTTCCCGAGTTGGTCGGGTTGAGCTGATTGTTCGGGTTGGCGGTGAGGACCGCGTCGAAAGAGATCGCCCTCTCCACTCCGGTCGCGAAGTCGTAGGCATAGATGTCGCCGTTCGGGAAAGTCAGCTCGTTGCGGTGGTCTTCCCAAACGACGATGCCGCCCGACATCGACGGATTGAGCTGTTGCCCGGCGGCGGTAATCAGCGGGCTCTCGGCGAACGAGGTCCGCGTCGTGATGCCGAGCTGGGCGGCGTGCCGGTTGTTGGCCTCGGTGAGCTCCGCGATCGTGCCGGCGCGATCGGCGAAGCCGACGAGAGCGCGCACGCCCGCGCTGGGGAAAGTGGGGTAGGCCGTGAAGGTCTGCGACGTTCCAGCCGGCAGTGAGGCCACCGACCAGGCGCGGAGCAGAACGCCCCCGAGCGCTGGGTCGCCGTCGAACAACTCCACGCTCACATTCTGGGTTCCGACCAATCCGAGGTTCTCCACTTTGACGTCGACGGCCGCCGGGCCGCCGACCGCCGCCACCGGCTTCTGAGGGGCGACCTGGACGCGTAATTCCGGCATGGTCTGGGCGTTCCCGGCGGCATTGACCGCAAGCTCCGCGTTGACCCGCCCGTACCCCGAATAGACGTCGAAGCCGGGGGCGCCGAGATCGACGGCCGTCCCCTCTACGATCGCGCGCACCAGGCCGTTGCTCGCCGCCGGCTGCCGCGACAGGACCAGGGCCGCCACTCCCGCGGCGTGCGGCGATGCCATGCTCGTTCCACGCAGACGGGAATAGCCGCCGAATATCTGCAGGGACAGGATGTTGACGTAAGTCTCCTGCGTGTCGAGCGGATCGAAGCTGCCGCCTCCCGGCGCAGCCACGTCGATCACCTCGCCCCAGCTGGAGAAGTCGGACTTGACGTCGTTCTGGTCGGTCGATGCGACCGCCATCACCTCCGGGTGCGTCGCCGGGGAGAACCCGGCGGCATCGGTGTTGCTGTTCCCGGCCGCCGCCACCAGGACGGCCCCGAGGGCGTAGGCATCGGCCACCGCGTCGGCGGTCACCTGGTTCGCGGGTCCCCCCCAGCTCATGTTGACGACGTCGGCCCCGTTCTCGGCGGCATAGATGATGCTCGCCGCTCCGTCCGCCGTCGAGCCAAAACCCTGATCGTCCAGGAACTTGATCGGCATGATCCGCGCCTGGTGCGCCACTCCGACGATGCCGAGCGCATTGTTCCCTTCAGCCGCGACGGTCCCCGAAACGTGGGTCCCGTGGTAGTGGTCGTCGGCGGGGTCGTTGTCGAGATTTTGGAAGTCCCAACCGCGCAAGTCGTCTACGTACCCATTGTGATCGTCGTCCCGGCCGTTGAAGTCGGAGGCGTCGACGACGCCGTTATGATTCCGATCCTCCCCCGGGTTCACCCAGACGCGGTTCCGGATGTCCTCGTGGTTGTAGTCGAGGCCGGTGTCGATCACGGCGACGACGACACCCTGGCCGGTCGCCTGACTCCATGCCACGTCGGCACGGATCTTCTTCACCCCCCAGAGGTCCGCATAGGGTTGGCCCCAAGATCCCGAGGACGAGTAGTAGGGATCGTTCACGATGCTGGCCTGCATGAGGAAATTGGGCTCGGCGTACTCGATCCCGGGGTCCTGCCGCAGATCGTGTACCGCGCGGAGGACGTCGGCTTGGCCGCCGAGCGTGACCCTATAGATCCGGTCGAGTCCCGGCTGGCGCGACAGACCGGGCGCTCTCGCGGCCCGCGCCGGGTTGCGCCGGTCAATCTCGGCCCGATCGAGGAGGAGGGGGAAGAGCCGGTCGGTCCGGGTCCCGGGATGGCGGGTCTCCAGGGCGCGCAGCGCGGCGGAGGCGGCCGGTTCGACCCCTTCCTTCAGCTTGACGATCAGCTCGCCCGCTACGAATTTCGGGCCGTCGCCCGGCACAATATCCTTGTTTTTGTTCGGCCCGATGCCCCCCAGCGTCGAGATGGGAAGGACCAGCAAGAGCGGAAGGAACACCAGGACCCACAGCCGCGACTTCGATCGCATCACACCCTCCTGTCGCATCGGTGTTCGAGACGGGGGCGGACCGCCCCGATGCCAGCACGGTCGGATTGACCGGGCCGAAGGTTACGACCGAACGCGAAGTTTCTTTGGGAAACGACCGTAAAATGTCGCCGCGCCAGGCCTCTTTCAATCGGCACGCGGCTGGGTCCTTTCGAGATCCTCTCTCCGATGGCTTTCCCGAGGGAGCACGGCAATGGCCTTGGGCCATGCGGCTTAGGGCCGTTCCCTGCCTAAGAGGAGGACCTCGAGCGTGTCGGCTAGTTCATGGATTGAGAATTCGGATTGCGGAAGGATTCGAACCTGCGGAGCTTCTCACTCAATGTTTTCCCCGGAAGGACCTCCGCGAAAAGTGGCGGAGGGAGCAGGATTCGAACCTGCGGAGCTTTCGCTCAATGGTTTTCAAGACCACCGCCTTAAACCGCTCGGCCATCCCTCCACGATAGGGCGCTTCTTGTCCCTTCAGTCACTTGAGGATTGAGCACCCTTGCCAGATCCTACGGAAGGAGGGGCATCTCTGTCCACCGAGTGGCTACCGATGTGGACCCACGCGGGGAGAGGCATGAGAAAGCGATCGGCGAGAGCGTTGACGTACGGCTCGTAGCTCCGGCGCAGGTCTGACAGGCGCCGCGCCATCTCCTTGGAGTCGGAAGGGGGCTGGCCAGCTTCGGAGAGCAAATCGAAGATCCGTGCAAGATCCGAGGACGAGAGACGATCCGGGGACGGCGTCCGCGGATCGAGGTGAAAGACCCTGGCCAGGTCGATGACCGCGTGCCGGACCATCGCAAACGTAGCGCCCGCCTGCCAGTCTTCACCATCCCGGGCGCCGGCCATGCGCAGCGCGCAAGCATCGAGGATCGTCGTCAGGGCCCCGAGCCACGATTGATTCGCGTGCTGGGAGCGGAAATAGGCCAGGACGGGGTACGAAAGGTGGCTCTCCATCAGCTCCGCCGTCCAACGCTCCCACTCGCGCAGAAACTGGTCCAAGTGATGGAGATGGTCCCGGCCGTGGCGACGCAGCAACTCGCCGACACTCGGGGGAGAGCCAGCCCTGAGATCAAGCAGCGTAATCGGCACCTCGCGCTTGGAAAAGGCGCTGTAGAGAACGGGAAAGTACCCGATTACCAAAGCGAGAAAGCCGAAGCCGAGCCCGGACTCCAGAACGATCAGGCCGCGCGCCAGCGGCCCGCGCGGCGTCACATCGCCCAGCCCGAGGGTAAAGAAGGTCGTGCCGCTCAGATAGAGATAGGTGCCCAAGGAGGGCGGTCCGCCGGGCGTGTTCATGGTCGTGCCGAGAGACCAGTGCAGCACTCCGAACCCGAGCATCAGGTTCGTGCCCCACATCGCCAGAAGGAACAGGACCGAGAGGGGTCCATAGATGCCGAGGAAGGACTCGCGTCGCGCGCCCGGGCCGATCCGACGCGCGACGGCCGCCCAGGGCGTCCAGGTCAGCCGGTAGAACAAACGCGCCAGGCGCCAGCGGCGGGCTACTCGCCGGGGCAGGACGATCGTCTCGAAAGCGTCTCCGAGAACGATACCGATCAAGGCGATCGCGAGCAGAGCAACAGCGCAACGCATGAACATCGTCTCCAGCGGTGAGATCTCCTGCATCCCTCTCACGACGCCGTCCTGGCCGAGACGGGCCTGCGATCCCTTCCGGAGGCGCTCTGGCGGCTACCTCATGTGCCGATCGAGAAAGTCCGCGACGAGGGGGTAGACGACGAGGCGGTTCGAGAGCTTGACGATGCCGTGCCCTTCGTCGTCGAAGAGCTTGTATTCGACGGGGGCTCCGCGGTCGCGCAGGGCTTTGACGATCTGCTCGGCTTCCGTGTACGGCACGCGCGGATCGTTCTTCCCCTGGATCACCATGAGCGGCGTCTTGATGCGTTGCACCTTGCCCAGCGGCGAGACGGAGCGCAGGAAGGCCAGGTCGCGCGTCAGCGACCCGTACTCGACCTCGCGCAGCTTGCGCCGGTAGCCGGAGGTGTTCTTCAGGAAGGTCTCGAAGCTGGCGATGCCGACGGTGTCGACGGCCGCCGCCCACAGATCGGGGTAGAGCGTGACCGCCGCGAGCGTCATGTAGCCGCCGTAGGATCCACCCGAAACCGCGATGCGGCGCGGATCTGCCCCTCCCTCGCTCTTCAGCCACCCGACCGCCGCCGCCAGATCCTTGACCGAATCCTCGCGCTTTTGCACGTCGTCCAGATGGGTGTAGGTCTTCCCATAGCCGGTGCTGCCGCGCACGTTGGGCGCGAGGATGGCGTAGCCGCGCGACAGGAAGTACTGGTAGACGGCGTTGAAGCCCGGTTGCTCCTGCGCTTCCGGTCCGCCGTGGACGCTGACGATGACGGGCATCGGCCGGTTCGCCTCGCCCACCGGCCGCCTGGCCGACCGGTAGTACCAGGCGGGAATCTGGCGGCCGTCGAACGTCTTGTACCGGATCAGCTCCGGCTCGACGAAGGAAGCCCGCGGAATCCCCGCCGTCGAGTTGCGCGTCACCGGCGTGAGCCGCCTCGTTTCCAAATCGTAGCGCCACACGTCGGCGTTGTAGCGCGAGCCGCTGAAGATGAACGCCAGCTGTCGATTGTCCGCGGAGAAATCGAGGCCGGTGACGACGCCTTTGCCGGGCAGCTCGAGGGGCGCTGCCCTGGCTTTCGACCTCGCCCGCGGCCCCTCCAAATCCTTCACCTCCCGGACGTACAGCTCGCTGAACCCTTCCCGGTTGATCGTGTAGGCGAACCGGCTCCCGTCTTGGGAAATCGCGGTCGCCGCCAGGTCCCAGGGCGCGTCGTCGAGCAGCGTGACTTTCTTGGTCGCCAGATCCATGCGGGAGAGCGAGTAGAACTCCCGCTTGTCGTTCGTACCGAAGAGGATCGAGCGGCCCGATGGGGTGAAGTAGACGTCGCCGAACTGCGCCGCCCCCCGATGGGGGGTCAGATGAGTCTCCCGCTTCGTCTGCGTGTCGACGAGATAGAGATCATTGTCCAGGCTCAGCTTCTCGTTGGCATGGGAGACGATCAGGCTGCGGTCATCGAACGACCACGCCAAGGCGCTGTTCGAGCCGTCCTGCCGGCGGACCAGCTCTTCGCGCCCGGTGCCAACGTCCATGACGTAGATGTCGAAATAGTCCTTGTTCCGCTGGTTCGAGGCGTAGCTGATCTTGCGGCCGTCGTGCGACCAGCCGCCGAAATTGTGCCGGACGCCAGGGGCGTTGGTCAGCGCCCTGGTGCGAGAGCCGTCGGTCGAGAGCCAGAAGAGTTGCGCGTTTTCATCGCCGCCGGAGGACTTGGCGAACAGGAGGGCGTCGCCCCGGGGCGACCCGCGGACGAAATCGACGCGATCGGCGTAGAACGTCATCTGCTCCGGCCAGCCGCCCGCCGCGTCGATCATCCAGACCTGGGGGGTCCCGCTGATGTTGGTCAGGAAAGCGACCCGCTCCCCGCCAGGGGAGAAAGTCGGCGACGACGAGGTGCGTATGTTCAGATAACGGTCGATGGTGTATTGCTCGCTGCCGGCCTCGGGCGCGGAGTCCTGGGCCGGGAGGGGCGGAAGCGAAAGCCCCATCGACAGAACGCTCGTGAAGACGAGGCTGGCGGCGCGCGATCGCAGAATGTGCATGCAGCTTCCCCCGAGGGTTTCTCCGGGACGTCGGCTCAGGATTACTCGAGACAGGCGTCACGACTGACGGTAAACTCTGGAGCGTCAGACTCCTTGACCTTCCGCCCGGCCGATTGAGGCATCTTAACGCGTTCGCGGTCTTCGGGAATACCCTCTCGCAGCCGCCAGCGACCCTCTAGAGGTCGACGAGCACTTTGAATCCGCCATAGATCATCCGCTTGGCGTCGAAAGGCACCGCCTTCGGATCCATCATCGCCTCCAGGCGCGGGTCCTTCATCACCTTGGCGTTGACGCGATCCCGATGAGCCCGAGACCTGAACACGATCCATGAGAAGAAGACCGTCTCACCGCGCTTGATCTTGACGCTGCGGGGGAACGAGGTGAGCTTCCCCACCTTCACGTCGTCCGCGACGCATTCCCGGAACTCCAGCGCGCCGTGCTCGCGCCATATCCTTCCGGCCTTCTCGGCCATCCGACGATAGGTCGGGATATTCTTCTTCGGCACCGGCAAGACGAAACCATCGACGTAGGGCATGCAGTCTCCTTTGAGTCTAAGGTCGATTCCATAAATCAGGGGCGCGTCTGAACGGACGCTCCCTGCTTCACGTGACGATCGAGGAACGTGAACACGTCCGCCTCCCACGTGGGCACGCTATGGAACAAGAAGTTGTGCCCCTCTTTGGTCGTCTTCCCCACAGGGGGATATACCTTCAGCTCGTGGGGCTTTCCCAACCGCTGCCTCTCCTCGGCGAGCGCCTTGCCCGACACCGTCGAATAGTCGTTCGCGGCGTGCATGAAAAGGACGGGGGCTGCGATCTTGCCGGCCGCGGCAAGGAGCCGCTCCCGCAGGGCCGGCGAGCGCTCCCAGCTGTAGGCGGCGCCGGCGTACACGACCGTCGCGCGCGGCGTCGAATCGCGTGCGGCGAGCAGCAGCGTGAGGGAGCCGCCGAACGAATGCCCGGCGACGGCAATCCGCTGGGCGTCGACCTCCGGCAGGCTCCGCAGGAACGCGAGGGCCGCCAGCGCTTCGTTCATTTCGTCGTTCTCCAGCAACTGCAGCTGCACGCGGTTCCGGCCTTCCTGGCCCTCCGCGGCGAACGCCCGGTCCATGAGATCGCCGTCGGCCGTGCCCTGCCCGTCGGAGAGCCCGATGCCCTGCCGATGCAGGAAGAGGAATTCAACGATCGCTTTCCATCGGATTCACCGCGCCGCGATGTCAGGTGGAGCAGTTGCTCGCCCGATCCTCGGGCTTGTCCTCGAGGTTTTTCATCTTCTTCAATTCCTCGTTGATCATCCGGTCCATCGCCATCATCTCGCGGGTGGCCCGCTTGTCGCTTTTTTCGTCGCTCGATCTCGGTATTTCCCGTGCAAAGGATCAGCCCCTATTATCGCCCCGTTTCTTTCGAGCCGCGAACCGACGGCCGGTGCTTCCGCGGAGCCTCGCATCGGGCCCACGTCTTCGGCCTTGCCGAATCATACGGGCCGACGCAGCCTTTTTCTTTTCTCCGTTTTTCCTTTATCTTGTTGCGAGGGCGCGTGACGGGACACTAGATTTCGGCGCGAGGAGGGTCTCCTGAAGCTTCGGGCGGCGGCAATCTTGATGGCAATTCTGGTCCTCTCGGTCAGCGGAGGACATTTCTTCGCTCAAGAGGATCAGCCCGATCCGCCGGCGGGGCAAGACCAGCCCTCCAATGAACCTGAAGACCAGCCCCAGGACCAGCCCGGCGACCAGGCGGATCAGCCGGACGATCCTGGGGCACAGCCCGACGATCAGGCCGAGCCGCCCCCAGAACCCGCGCAACCTCAGGACGAACCATCCCAACGGCCGGACGAGCCACATGTCGCCCCGCCCTCCGAGCCCCCCGTGCCCGCCGAGCCTCCTAAGCCCAGGCACCCCTCGACGAAAGCCCACCATCCTTCGCACGGGGAAAGGTTCCGCCTGGATCTCAAGTCGAACGCCGCTCTGGTCATCGACGAGGCGCTCGGGGTTACTCTCTATGCCAAGAACTCCGAGCAGGTCGTCCCCATCGCCTCGATCACCAAGCTGATGACGGCGATGGTTGCGATCGACGCCCAGCTTCCCTTCGATCAGATGATCTCGATCCAGCCGGCAGACACGAGGGGGGCCCGGCAAACCCCCTCCCGGCTGAGGGTGGGAACGAAGCTGACGCGTGGGGACGCTCTGTGGCTCGCCCTCATGGCCTCGGAAAACCGGGGCGCCGCCGCGGTGGCCCGCACCTTTCCGGGAGGGACGGCCGCGTGCGTCGCCGCGATGAACCGGAAGGCCAAGGGGCTGGGGATGCGCCATACTCAATTCGCCGACCCCACGGGCCTGTCAAGCGAGGACGTCTCCACTGCCCAAGACCTCTCCCGGCTGGTCCGGGCCGCCTACAGCTACCCGCAGATCCGCCTGTTCACGACATCCCCCTCGCACGTCGTGTTGATGCCCGACGGGCAGCTTCTTGAGTTCCACAATTCGAATGGACTGGTGAAGAACCCCACCTGGACGATCGGCCTCTCGAAGACCGGATACATCAATGAGGCGGGCCGCTGCCTGGTGATGCAGGCGCACATCGCCGCCCGGCCCGTGATCATCGTGCTGCTCGACTCCTGGGGAAAATACACCCGCCTCGGTGACGCTAACCGCATCCGGAAGTGGATGGAAGCGGTCCTCCCTGCCCGCACCCCGGCGCTCTAGAGTCAAAACGGCTAGGCTCCCAATCGACACTCGATTCCCCGCAAAGTGCCATTCCGGAAGGTCTTGGCGTAATCAGCCGCTTTGACGTGGCCTTTTAAGATGTAGAGGCAATCCGCTCGAACCCCGCGTAGGGAACGAGCGCGGGCGGGATGCGGACGGAGCCGTCGCGCTCCTGGAAGTTCTCCAGGATGGCGACGAGGGTGCGCCCGACGGCCAGGCCGGAGCCGTTGAGGGTGTGGACGAACTCGGGTTTGGCCTGGGGGCGAGGGCGGAAGCGGATGTTGGCGCGCCGCGCTTGAAAGTCCTCGAAGTTGGAGCATGAGGAGATCTCCCGGAAGGCCTGCTGGCTCGGCAGCCAGACTTCGAGATCGTAAGTCTTGGCGGACGAGAAGCCCATGTCGCCGGTGGCGAGGCAGACGACGCGATAGTGGAGGCCGAGGCGCTGGAGGATCGACTCGGCGTCCCGGGTCAGCTGCTCCAGCTCGTCGTAGGAGCTCTCGGGCCGGGCGAACCGGACGATCTCCACCTTGTTGAACTGGTGCTGGCGAATGAGCCCTTTCGTGTCCCGCCCGTAGGATCCCGCCTCGCTCCGGAAGCAGGGGGTGTAGGCGGCGAATCGCCGGGGAAGCGTTTCCCCATCCAGGATCTCGTCGCGGTAGATGTTGGTCACCGGCACCTCGGCCGTCGGGATCAGGTAGTAGTCGGTCCCCTCGACGTGGAACAGATCGGCGGCGAACTTCGGGAGGTTTCCGGTCCCCACGAGACTCGCGGAGTTGACCATGAAAGGCGGCAGGACCTCGGTGTAGCCGTTCTCCTTGGTCTGGACGTCGAGCATGAAATTGATCAGCGCCCGCTCGAGGCGCGCGCCGGCGCCGATCGACAGCGAAAAGCGGGCGCCGGTGATCTTCACGGCGCGCTCGAAGTCGAGGATCCCGAGCCGCGTCCCGAGCTCGTCGTGGGACAACGGCGCGAAACCGAACTCCGGGCGCTTCCCCCAGACGCGAATCTCCTGGTTGGACGACGCGTCGGGCCCGACCGGCACGGAGGGGTGGGGAATGTTCGGGATCGCCAGGAGAAGCTCGCGCAGCGACTGCTCGATCGTGCCGAGCTCCGCTTCGATCGCTGCGATCTCGTCGCCGACGGCGCGCATCTCGGCGATCAGCGCGCCGGCGTCCTGCTTCTGCTTCTTGAGGCGGGCGATCTCTTCAGAGGACTTGTTGCGCCGGGCGCGCAGGTCTTCGGTCTGCCTGAGCAGCGCGCGGCGGCGCTCGTCCAGCCGGCGGAAATCCTGCAGGTCGGCCGCCATCCCGCGGTTCCTGAGGGCCGCTTCCAGCTCTTCCGGATGCGCCCGGACGCGGCCGATGTCCAGCATGGCGATCGGGCTCCCGACGAACGTGGCCGATGTGACGCAGGCGCCGGAGTTTATCGAATTGGATCGGCGAGGTCAACGCGCGGCGCGATGGTATAATCGCGCCGATTTCCCGGAGGTCACGTCCCGATGCAGATCCGCAAGGCCGTCTTCCCCGCCGCCGGGCTGGGAACTCGCTTCCTGCCGGCCACGAAAGCCCAGCCGAAGGAAATGCTCCCCCTCGTCGACAAGCCGGTGATCCAGTACGTCATCGAGGAGGCGGTGGCCTCCGGCATCGAGATCATCATCATCGTCACCGGCCGGGGCAAGAACGCCATCGAGGATCATTTCGACGTGGCGTTCGAGCTGGAGCGCACGCTGGCGGAGCGCGGCCAGAAGGACCTGCTCAAGCAGGTCCGCTCGATCTCCGATCTCATCCAGATCTCCTACGTCCGGCAGAAGGAGCCGCTCGGCCTGGGACACGCCGTCCTGTGCGCCCGTAACCTGGTCGGAGACGAGCCCTTCGCCGTCTTCCTTGGGGACGACATCATCGACGCGCGCACGCCGGTGATGCGCCAGATGATGAGCATCTTCGCGCGCCGCCAGTCCAGCCTGCTCGCGGTGGAGAAGATCGCCCGGGAGCGCTCCCGCGACTACGGGGTGATCGCGCACGACGGACGCCCCAGAAACTCGGTCTACCGGGTCACCGATCTCGTGGAGAAGCCGGCGCCCGAGGACGCGCCGTCGGATCTCGCGATCATCGGCCGCTACATTCTCACGCCGGAGATCTTCCGCCACCTCGAAAAGACCGGGCCGGACGCCAAGGGGGAGATCCAGCTGACCAACGGGTTGCGGTCGCTTCTCAAAAAGCAGCCCATCGGCGCCTACCAGTTCAAGGGGAAGCGCTTCGATACGGGCAACAAGCTGGGGTTCTTGAAGGCGACCGTCGAGTTCGCGCTCAAGCGCGGCGATCTGGGGACGGATTTTCGCGAATACCTGAGATCGCTGAAGCTCTGAGGGGTTTTCGGCGGCGGGGCTCAGTCGGAGGAGTCTCTCTTCTTCGGCGCTTCGGAGCTCTTCTTGTTGTCCTTCTCTCCGGACTTCTCCTTCCCTTCGGAAGACTTCGACGCCTCCTTGCCCTCGGATTTGGAGGAAGTGTCCTTGGATCCCTTCCCCCCCTTCTCGTCTCCCCCCGAGGAGCCTTTGCGCCCGTAGTCGGTGATGTACCATCCCGACCCCTTGAACTGGATCGCGGGCGCCGAGGGCAGCTTCCTCACGCGCCCTTTGCAGCGGGGGCAGCCCTTCGGCGGGGGATCCGAGAACTTCTGGATCTTCTCGAAACGGTGGCCGCACTTCTCGCATTCATATTCGTAGAGAGGCAACGACGTCTCCCGGATGCCGATTCCGCCGGAAAGAGCGCCGCAATCGCTTTCCGGCGCGGGGATTATCTTTCCCGGATCGCGCCTTGTCAAGGCTCGGCGCGCCTTCCGCCTTGACCGCCCCGATCCCGTCTCCTATAATCCGGCGCACTCGATTTTCGCTCCAAACGCACTCCTGGACTCCCCGCTTATGGACAAGATAAGGATTCGTGGAGGCCGGCGCCTGGAAGGCGTCCTCGCCGTCAGCGGCGCGAAGAACGCCATCTTGCCCGCGATGGCCGCCTCGCTGCTCACGCCCGAGCCGGTCGTCCTCGAGAACACGCCCGCCGTCCGGGACGTCGCGACGATGATCCGGGTGCTCCAGCGGATGGGAGCGACCGATCCGGTTCGTGAGGACGGCCGGATGGTGCTCCGGGTTCCCGAGCTCCGCTCGCCCGTGGCGCCCTACGATCTGGTCAAGACGATGCGGGCCTCCGTGCTCGTCCTGGGCCCGCTCCTGGCGCGCTGCGGAGAGGCCCGGGTGTCCCTGCCCGGAGGGTGCGCCATCGGCGCGCGGCCGGTGAACCTCCACCTCGCCGCGCTGGAGAAGCTCGGCGCCCGGCTCCGGGTGGAGCACGGCTACATCCTGGCCGAAGGACGGGATCTGCGCGGCGCCGAAATCACCTTCGATCCGAAGACTGTGACGGGGACCGAGAACGTGATGATGGCCGCCACCCGCGCGCGCGGCCTCACCGTCGTGAAGAACGCCGCCCGGGAGCCGGAGATCGAGGATCTCGCCGCCTTGCTCAACGCCATGGGGGCGCGCATCGAGGGGGCCGGCAGCGACACGATCCGCATCGAAGGAGGGGCGGCGCTCCACGGCGCCATGCATCGCGTGATCCCGGACCGGATCGAGGCGGGAACGTTCGTGATGGCCGCCGCCATCACCCGCGGCGGGGTGCGCGTGGAGCATTGCCGTCCGGCCCACCTCGAGACCGTCCTGGAGAAGCTCCAGGAGATCGGCGTGAAGATGAAGACGGGCGACGATTTCGTGGAAGTCCTCCCCGACGGCGAGCTGCGGGCGGCCGATCTCGTCACCTCCCCCTATCCCGCGTTCCCCACCGACCTTCAGGCGCAATACATGGCGCTCGTCACCCAGGCGCGCGGGACGTCGAGGATCACCGAGTCGATCTTCGAGAACCGGCTCATGCACGTGGGGGAGCTGCGCCGCATGGGGGCCGACAT
The DNA here is from genome assembly GCA_036004685.1 of Candidatus Polarisedimenticolia bacterium. Taxonomy (NCBI): domain Bacteria; kingdom Pseudomonadati; phylum Acidobacteriota; class Candidatus Polarisedimenticolia; species Candidatus Polarisedimenticolia bacterium. The sequence continues at coordinate 44,116 of DASYRE010000043.1, forward strand.
CGGCGTCGAGGGACGCTCCGCGCTCGTCCGCGGCGGCACGCGCCTGGCGGGCGCCGAGGTCATGGCCACCGATCTGCGCGCCTCCGCCTGCCTCATCGTGGCGGGCCTGGTGGCCGACGGCGAGACGACGATCGATCGCGCCTATCACATCGATCGCGGCTACGAGCGCATCGAGGAGAAGCTGCGGCGCGTGGGCGCCGACGTGGAACGGATTCGCTGAAACCAGGAGCCACCCATGGCAGACTGCCTCTTCTGCAAGATCGCCCGCAAGGAGATTCCCGCCGACGTCCTGTACGAGGATCGGCTCGTGCTCGCCTTCTCCGACATCAATCCCCAGGCCCCCGTCCACGTCCTGATCATTCCCAAGGCGCATCACGAGACGCTGAACGACGTCTCCGCCGAGGAGCAGCAGCTCCTGGGCCACATGGTCCTCGTCGCCACGAAGATGGCGGGCGAGAAGGGGCTCAAGGAGAAAGGCTACCGCCTGGTGGCGAACTGCCTCGCCAGCGCGGGCCAGTCGGTCTTTCACGTCCACATCCACCTCCTCGGCGGCCGGACCTTCACCTGGCCTCCCGGATAGAGCGTTGAAAGTCTTCCGGCGATCCCTGGGGATGCGGATTCTCAGCGTCGGCTCGCTTCTCCTTTTCTCCGCGCTTTGGACGTATCACTTGCTCGCGGGGGGAAGGCTCTGGTCCCTTCCGGGAATCGCCCTGGGAATCCTGCTCCTGCTCGGCGGCTGCGCCAGCCTGCTCAACCTCGGCGATCGATTCCGGATCGACGACGAGGGGATTTCCTACGCCAACCCCGTCCTCGGGCGGCTGGGCGTGCGGCTGGATCGCCGCGTGCGCTGGGAGGAAATCGTCGCGGTCCGGACGCACCGCGCCTTCGCGCACGGCGTCCGGGAGAGCGCCCCGAGCGCTTTGTTCCTCGACATCGCCTCCGGGCCGCGGTTCGTCATCGACTCGGTGGAAGGGTTCGACGAGATGCACCGCCTCGTCCAAACCTATGCGGGAAGCCGCCCGCGCGACGGGGCGCCGCACGTCGCGGAGAAGCCGGGCTCATGACGGCAACCTCCGGCTCGCCGAAGCAGAGGCTGCCAACGTGACGGCCGATCGCCGGAGCCTTTTGAAATGGGGTCTGGCTGGGCTCGCGGCGCTTCCGGCGATCCGGCGAGCGGCGGCCTCCGGCCCGGCGGGAGGGGACGAATCCCCCGACCTGTCGGGCTTCGCGGAGCGCGAGGACGAGCCCTTCTGGGAAGCGGTGCGCCGGTGCTTCCGTTTCGACCCGGGCGTCGTCTACCTGAACGACGGATCGCTGGGGCCCACGCCGCTTCCGGTCCTGAAGGATCTTGCGGTTTTTGCCGCCGATTTGGCCGGCTCCCCCTCGGAGAAGATGTGGGGGCCGCTCGGAGCGCGGCTTGAGGCGGTCCGCAAGAGCTTGGCGGGCTTGGTCGGCGTCCCGCCTGAAGATCTCGCGCTGACACGCAACACGACCGAGGGAGTCGGGACGGTCGCGCTCGGACTCGGGCTCAAGCCCGGAGACGAGGTGATCACGACCGATCAGGAGCATCCGGGCGGCGCCGGCGCCTGGCAGTACCTCGAGACTCTCGGAATCCTCAGGACGCAGGTCGCCCTGCCCCTTCCCCCCGATCCTCCCGATCTTCTCCTGGAGAGGCTCGAGAAGGCCCTTTCCTCCCGGACGCGCGTGCTCGCCTTGCCTCACATGACGTACGGAACCGGGCACCTGCTCCCCTTGCGCGAGATTGCGGCGCTGGCCTGCGCCCGTTCCGCCTTGCTCTGCGTCGACGGAGCGCACCCTCCGGGGATGCTGCCGGTGGACGTCGCGGCGCTCGGATGCGACACCTACGCCTCGTCTTCCCACAAATGGCTCCTCGCCCCGCCGGGAACGGGACTGCTCGTCGTGCGCGACGGGGCGCGCGCCCGGATCGCCCCCAGGCTGTTCACCGGCACCGGCTTCACCCAGCCGTCCGCGCGGCGCTACGACGACTTCGGCACGCGTAACCTCGCCGAAGTCCTAGCCCAGGGCTCGGCGGCCGAGTTCCATCGGAGGATCGGCCCGGAGCGCGCCGCCCGGAGGATCCGGTCGCTCTCGGCGCATCTCCGGAATGGGCTGCTGGCGCTGCCGCGCGTGCAGATCCTGACGCCGGCGGCGCCCGGCGCTTCGGGGGGGCTCACGGCGTTCCGGGTCGAGGGAATCCCGCAGGACGCGGTGGCCGCGGCGCTGGCGCGGCGGGCGCATTTCGTCGTGCGCCCGGTCCCCGAGCTGGACGCGATACGGATCTCGACGGGTCTCCATAATTCCTTCGCCGACCTGGACCTTTTCCTCGGCGCGCTGCGCGAGGTGGCGCGTTCGAATTCCCCCGGGAAGCTATAATCGCCGCGATGAAAAGATATCCGGCCTACGATCCGCCCGAGTACGTGCGCTGGAAGCCCGATCCCGGGGTTCTCCGGGAATTCGACCGCGCCACCAAGCGCGATCCGCGCCGGCGGAAGATCATCGCGGCGATGGATCGGAAGGCGCTCCTTCGCCTCTACGAGGGGCTGTTGCGCGCGCGGCTCCACGACATCGCCTTGAAGCGCTGGGTCCGCCAGGGAGTGCTTTCCAAAGCCTGGCTGGGAACGGGCGAGGAAGCGGTGGCGGTCGGGAACGCCCATGCCCTGGAGCCGGGCGATCTCGTCGGTCCGATGATCCGGAACTCCGGCGCCTCTCACGAGCGCGGCATGCCGGTGGCCGAGATGCTCAAGGCCTACCTCGGAACGAGCGATCAAATCACGCGTGGGCGCGACCTGCACACGGGCGACCTCGAGCGCGGCGTGATTCCGCCGATCTCCTTCGTCGCCTCGCTCGTTCCGGTCTTCGCGGGGGCGGCCCTCGCCTTCAAGATGCGCGACGAGAAGCGGGTGGCCCTCACCTGGGTGGGGGACGGCGCCTCGCACACCGCCGAGTTCCACGAAGGGTACGGCCTGGCCGCGCCCCTGCGTCTTCCCCTGGTGATCGTCCTGCAGAACAACCAGGTGGCCCTGGGGACGCGGCTGTCGGAGCACCAGCGGGGCGACCTCACCCACCTGGCGAAGGCCTACGGCACGCCCGGGCTGACCTGCGACGGCAACAACGTTCTGGACGTCTTCGCCGCCACCCGGCTCGCCGCCGGCCTCTGCCGCCGCGGGGAGGGGCCGGTCCTCCTCACCGCCCAGACCTTCCGGATGGGAGGGCACGCCACGCACGACGAGCAGGAGGCCCGCAACCTGTTCCCCGCCAAGACCTTCGCGCATTGGGGAAAGCGCGATCCGATCGGCTGCTATGAAGCCTGGCTCCTGAAGCAAGGGAAAAACTCCCCGCGCGATGGTAGAATTTCGCCAGGTCAGCTGACGTCCATCGAGACCAAGGTGATCCAGGAAATCGATGCCGCGGCCGAGGAGGCTCTGAGAAGCCTCCGAGAGCATCCGGGCCGGCCCGAGGAGGCCGCGAGCGGCGTGACGAAGGAGATGGAATGAAGAACAAGGGAAAAGGGAGCCGGGCGGAAGTCAAGGACCTCGGCCTCGACCGGCAGGCTCTCCTCGGAATCTACCGCAACATGGTCCTCTCCCGCCGGATCGACGACAAGCAGATTCAGCTCAAGCGGCAGAACAAGATCTTCTTCCAGATCGCCGGGGCCGGGCACGAAGCGGTGCTCACGGCGGCGGGCATGGTCCTGAAGCCGGGCCACGACTGGTTCTACGCCTACTACCGCGACATGGCGCTCATGCTCCAGCTCGGCATGACCCCCAAGGAAATCCAGATGGAGGCGCTGGGATGCGCCGACGATCCCAACTCCGGAGGGCGCCAGATGCCCTCCCACTGGGGCCATCCGCGGCTGAACGTGGTCTCCAAGTCGTCCTGCACCGGGACGCAGTACCTCCAGTCGGTCGGCTGCGCCCACGCGGGGCGCTACCTCTCGATCGTGAAGGAGTGCCGGGAGCGGGGGCTGAAGGGAGCCGACGACGAGATCACCTACGTCTCGGGAGGCGAGGGCTCGACCAGCGAAGGCGAGTTTTGGGAGGCGCTGAACACCGCCTGCAACCTCAAGCTCCCGATGCTCTTCATGATCGAGGACAACAAGTACGCCATCTCGGTGCCGGTCGAGGTCCAGACGGCGGGCGGGACGATCGGCGGGCTCGTCAAGCAGTGGCCGAATCTCCGCTACGAGGAGCTGGACGGCTGCGATCCGATCGAATGCCACCGCGTCCTCTCCGAAATCGTCTCCGACATGCGGCAGCGCCGCGAAGGGCCCGCGTTGGTCCAGGCCCACGTCATCCGCCCCTACTCGCATTCGCTGTCGGACGACGAGCGCCTGTACAAGCCGGAGCGCGAGCGGCAGGAGGAGGCGAAGAAGGATCCGATCGCCCGTTTCGAGAAGCTTCTGCTCCAGGAGGGGGTCGCCGATCAGGCCTTCCTCACCCGGATGAAGGAGAGCATCGATCACGAGGTGAACACGGCGACGGACGAGGCGATGGCGGCGGCGCCGCCCGCGGTCGAGAGCATCTACCACTACGTCTATTCCCCCGACGTCGACCCGACCTCCGGCCGGTTCGACACCGAGCCTGCGCTCGAGGGGGATCCCAAGACGATGGTGGATCTCCTCAACGCCTGCCTGCGCGACGAGATGCAGCGGGATCCGAGAATCGTGATCTTCGGGGAGGACGTCGCGGACGCCACCCGGGAGGAGGTCCTCGAGGAAGTGAAGGGGAAAGGGGGCGTCTTCAAGGTCACGCACAATCTGCAAAGGCGCTTCGGCAAGGAGCGGGTCTTCAACTCGCCGCTGGCCGAGGCCAACATCGTGGGCCGGGCGATCGGCATGGCGACCCGCGGGCTCAAGCCGGTCGTGGAGATCCAGTTCCTCGATTACATCTGGCCGGCCTTCATGCAGATTCGGGACGAGCTGTCGGTCCTCCGCTGGCGCTCCAACAACGGCTTCGCCTGCCCCGTGGTCATCCGCACCGCCGCCGGCGGCTACCTCGGCGGGGGCGCTCCTTACCACAGCCAGTCGGGCGAGGTTCTGTTCGCCCACAACCCGGGACTGCGCGTCGTGATGCCGGCGACGGCGCTGGACGCCAACGGGCTGCTGCGCACCGCCATCCGCTGCGAGGATCCCGTGATCTTCCTCGAGCACAAGCACCTCTACCGCCAGACCTACAACAAGTCCCCCTATCCGGGCCCCGACTTCTGCATCCCGTTCGGCAAGGCGCGCGTCGTCCAGGAGGGCGAGGACCTGTCCCTGATCACCTACGGCGCCACGCTGGAGCGATCGCTGCGCGCCGCGCGGCAGGCCCAGGAGGAGATCGGAGCGAGCGTCGAGGTGATCGACCTGCGCAGCCTCTCGCCGTTCGACTGGGACGCCATCGAGGCCTCGGTGAAGAAGACGGGGAAGGCCCTGATCGTCCACGAGGACTGGCTGTCGTTCGGGTTCGGCGCCGAGATCGCCGCACTGATCGCCAGCCGCCTCTTCGAGGATCTCGACGGCCCCGTGCGCCGGGTCGGCGCCGCGGACGTGTTCTGCGCCTACCAGCCGCTTCTCGAGGACGTGACGCTGCCGCAGATCTCCGACATCCACAAGGCGATCGTGGACCTCGCGAAATACTAGGGTCGGGTCTCCAAGAATACTTCTACATTTCGGCGGGTGTACCGCGGCGGGCTCGAGCCGGGTCCAAAGACCCGGGTTGACCCGCGGCGGTTTGCAGCCGGCGGGTCCAAGCCGGTCCCAATTCGGCCGTCGATCCATCCCGGCTCGCCGCGTTGCGCCCTCGCTCACGTACCGCTTCGGGTAAGCCACGCGATGCCGCGTCTTGCGATCCGGGCGCCTCAACGGCCTCGATGTTAGCGCGATTTCGCAGAGGCAACCCTGACGACCTCAATCTCCGAGAAGCGTCAGGTCGAGAGTTCGGGAGCGGGGTCCGTCCATCTCCAGCATCAGCAGGCTCTGCCAAGTCCCGAGGACCGGCTTGCCGGAATCGACGGGCAGCGTGAGGGAGTGGCCCAGGAGGACGGAGGTCAGGTGGGCCTGGGCGTTGTCGTCGATGGCGTCGTGGCGGTAGCCGTCGCGGCCGCGGAACGGATCGAGCAGGCTCTCCCCGAGCCGCTCGAGGTCGCGCCGGAGCCCCTCTTCGTCCTCATTGACCAGAAGGGCGCAGGTGGTGTGACGGCAGCTGACAAGCAGGATCCCCTCGCGGACTCGGAGCTTGGCGCACGCCTCCGCCACTTTCAGGGTGACGTTCAGGACCTGGACCCGGCGCTCCGAACCGACCTTGATCTCGGCCCGCTTGACCGCCATGACGACCTTCCTCGAGGCGACGCGCTGCTGGCCTATGAGCCGGCGAGGACCTTCTCCAGCATCTCGGTGTCGGTGACCGGCGCCTTGCACTGGAAATTCTCGCAGACGTAGGCGGTCGCCTTCCCCGACTTCGCCACCTTCCCCGCGAGCAGCGGGACGATCGCGGTATGCTCCCCCGCTCCCGCGTCCCCTTCTTCCGAGAAGGCGACGACCTTGTTGGGGACGAAGAGACGGCGCACGGTTGCGAGCATCTGGCGCGCGCCTTGCGCGTCGCGGCCGACCAGGGCGATTTCGCGCGCCCGATCGACGTAGAAATCGAGGGCGCAGAGCATGGCGCTGAATCCGGCCGGCATCTGTCCGATCAGATCGCGGTAGGCGCGCAGGATCGCGGTCCCTCGGGCGGCGTAGCCCTCTTCCCCCGTGAGGCGGGCCAGGCGGTAGAAGGCGAGCGCCGCGACCGAGTTCCCGGAGGGAAGCGCCCCGTCGTAGCCCGATTTCGAGCGGGTGATCAGATCCGCCTGGCCTTCCGGGGTGAAGAAGAACCCTTCCTCGGCTTCGTCCCAGAACCGGGCGACCATCCGATCGGCGAGCGCGCGGGCTTCCACGACCCAGACCGGATCGAAATCGCTCTCATAGAGATCCAGCAGGGCGGCCGTCACGAACGCGTAGTCATCCAGGCAGCCGTCGAGCCGCGCCGTCCCTTTGCGGAAGGTGCGCCGCAGGGTGCCGTCGGGTGCCCGCATCGTCGAGAGCAGGAACTGCGCCGCTTTCCGGGCGCGCTCGAGGTAACGCGGCTCGTCCAGGACCTGATAGCCGCGCGCGAAGGCCGAGATCATCAGGGCGTTCCAGGAGGTGAGCATCTTGTCGTCGAGCCCCGGCGCCACCCGCCGGCCGCGCCGGGCGAGCAGCTTCGGGCGGACTTCCGCCAGGGTCGCCTGGAGCTTCTCCGGCGTCGAGCCCAGCTCGCGCGCCACCTCGTCGATGGCGCGCGGGACGTTCGGGATCGAACTCCCCTCCCAGTTCCCTCCCGGCTGGACGTCGTAGAAGGCGCAGAAAGCCTTGCCCGCCTCTTCACCCGCCACCTCCCGGATCTCCGCGGGAGTCCAGACGTAATACTTGCCCTCCACGCCTTCGCTGTCGGCGTCCTGGGCGGAGTAGAACGCCCCCTCCGGGGAGGTCATCTCGTGCTCGACGTAGTCGAGGCATTCCCGTGCGATCCGGGAGAACAGGGCTTTGCCGGTGACCTGGAATCCGTCCAGGTAGGCGCCAACCAGCAGGGCGTTGTCGTAGAGCATCTTCTCGAAGTGGGGGACGAGCCAGCGCGGGTCGGTCGAGTATCGATGGAACCCGCCGCCAAGCTGATCGTACATCCCGCCCCGCGCCATCTTCTCCAAGGTCAGCTCGGCCATGTGGAGCGCCTCCGGATCGTGTCGCCGGCGGTGCAGGCGCAGGAGCAGCGAGATGCCGGCGGCGTGGGGGAACTTGGGAGCGGCTCCCCACCCTCCGAAGCGCCCATCGAACCGGACCTTGAAGTCGGAGAGCGCCTCGCGCAGAGGCTCCTCGTCGAGCATCTCCCGGGAAGCGGTCACGCGGCCCATCTGGGTGACGTAGCCGGTGATTTGATCGCCGCTCGACTCGACCTTCGTCCGCTGCTCCCGGTAGGCCCGCGCCACGCGCTCCAGCACGGCGCGGAACGACGGCATGCCGTGGCGCTCCTCGGGCGGGAAGTAGGTTCCCCCGTAGAACGGCTTGCGATCGGGCGTGAGGAAGACGTTCAGGGGCCAGCCTCCTGATCCGGTCATGATCTGGACCGCGTTCATGTAGATCATGTCGACGTCGGGATGCTCCTCGCGATCCACCTTGATGCAGACGAAGTGCTGGTTCATCAGGCGCGCGGTCTCCTCGTCCTCGAACGATTCCCGCTCCATGACGTGGCACCAGTGGCAGGCGGAATAGCCGATCGACAGGAGGATCGGCTTGTCCTCGTCCCGCGCGCGGGCGAGCGCCTCGTCTCCCCAGGGATACCAGTCGACCGGATTGTGCGCGTGCTGCAGGAGATAGGGGCTGGTCTCGCGCGCCAGACGGTTCTCCCGCCGCTCACCGCCCATTTTCCCCCGCTCACCGCTCATGCAATGCCCCGAAGGCGCGCGTTCCCGCCGAAACGCCGCGCGTGGTCGGATGATATCGTCTTTCCCCAACCCTGACAACGCCTCCGCGCGGCCGTCCGGAGTCCTTCCCCGCGCGCCGGCCGGAGCGTTTGACACGCTCCGGCGGCTGGCGGAGAATGGCGGCCCCATGCCCATCCAGCACTGGCTTCTGAAGACCGAGCCGACTGTCTATTCTTTCGACGACCTGCTTCGCCGGAAACGGGAGATTTGGGACGGGATCACGAACGCGCTGGCGCTGAAGCACCTACGCGCGGCGCGCCGCGGCGATCTGGCCCTCATCTACCATACCGGACGCGAGCGCGCGGCGATCGGGATCGCCCGAATCCTGGGGGAGAGCTACCCCGATCCGAAGCGCGGCGATCCGGCCCTGCACGCGATCGAGATCGAGCCCGTGAAGGCCCTGCCCCGTCCGGTGGGCCTCGACGCGATGAAAGGGAATCCGAAGCTGAAGGGCTTCGATCTCTTGCGCCTGCCGCGCCTGTCCTTCGTTCCGGTGAGCCCCGCCCACTGGGACGCGATCCTGGAGATGTCCGGCGCGCGCAACTGACGTCTTCCCGGAGACCGCATGAGCCGACTTCCCGTCGCACGCATCACGGCGCTGGCGCTGCTGCTCGTTCCGCTTCCCCTCGCCTCCTGCGCTCGGAAGGCCCCCCCGCCGCCCCGCTTCCAGGCGCTTCGCGAGGAGTACTTCGTCGGGTTCCTGCAGCGCAATCCCGTGACCTCGACCTACCTGGGCGGCGACGCCTACAACCCGCGGCTCTCGCGGACCCTCCGGACGCTGCGCGATTACTCCGAAGCGGGAATCTCGGACGAGGTCGCGTTCTACCGGAAGATCGCCGCCGAGCTCGGAAGCGTCCCGCTCGACTCGCTCTCCGCGGCCGAGAAGATCGACTGCGCCGTCATGAAATCGCAGCTGGAGTTTCTTCTCCATCAGACGGTCGACCGGAAGTATCACCGCCGCAGCCTGGACACCTACGTGGTGGAGCCTTTCCGGGCCGTCGACTGGCAGATGCAGCAGATGACCGACCTCGGCGGCGGCAATTACGGCACGGAGGAGGAATGGAGAGCCCTGGGGGAGCGCCTGGATCGCATCCCGAGGTATCTCGATCAGGCGCTGGAGAACCTGCGCTCGGGCGTCGCGGCCGGCGACTTTCCGGATCACCGCATGATCGAAACCGACGGCATCAAAGCGGCGCAGGCCAACGCCGAGTATTTCGAGAAGAAGCTTCCCGAGCAGGTGAAGACCTATCTCTCGGGGCAGCCGTACCAGGAGGCGATCGAGAGCCTCGTGGGCCCCCAAGCGCTGGAAGCCGCCTCCGCCTACGCCGATTTCGCGCACGAGCTCTCTCAGATGTTCGTCGACCGGCAGGACGGCGACCAGCTCGTTTTCAAGGAGGCTTTCCGCGCCGATCGTTACGCCTTGGGGGAGAAAGAGTACGACTGGGCGGTCGCCCACAACCTCCGCGTCGACAAGACGGCGCGGGAGCTCTTCGACGACGCCGCCGGCAAGGTGGCCGAGACCCAGGCCTTGATGGCGAGGACGGCGCGGCGCATCGGCGAGAAGCGCCGGCTGACGCTCGACTTTTCCAATCCCACCGCGGAGCGCGCCGCGGTGCGCAAGGTCATGGACTTGCTGTCGGGCGACTTTCCTCGATCCGACGAGGAGATGTTCAAGGGCTATCGGGAGAAGGCCCTGCAGCTGGTCGAGTTCGCCCGGCAGAAAGGAATGTTCGACCTTCCGGCCGATTACCGCCTGGACATCGTGGAGACTCCGCCGGTCCTGCGGGACAGCGTCGACGCCGCCTATTACCCGGCCCCGCCCTTTAAGAAGACCGGAGTCGGCCGCTTCTATCTCACTCCGACGGGGAACGATGCCGGCCGTCTGAAGGAGAACAACTATCACGCCATGGCCGATCTTTGCGCCCACGAGGGATTCCCGGGGCACGACTGGTACTATCAGTTCATGCGGCCGCGCAGCGCCTCGATTTCCCCGATTCGCTGGCTGACTCCGGGGGCGGTGGAAGATTCCTCGTCGATGTGGGAAGACAGCATTTCCGCCGAGGGTTGGGCGCTGTACGCCGAGGCGCTGATGGCCGAGCCCCAGCCGGGCGCGCCGGACGGCTTCTACACCCCGGAGGAGCGCCTCTATCAGCTCCAGGGCCAGCTCTTGCGCGACGCGCGGGTGCGGCTCGACACGGGCCTCCACACCGGGCGTCTCACGTTCGACGAGGCGGTCGACTATTACACGGAGAACGTCGACTTCCTGCCGCACGCCTGCCGGGCGCCGAAGGAGGACGACGTGAGACGAGCGTCGTGCGACACGGCGCGGCGGGCCATCTATCGCTATTCCAAGTGGCCCACGCAGGCGATCACCTACCGTCTGGGCAAATCTGCCATCCAGGATCTGAGGGCCGCCGCCCAGAAAGCAGGCGGGGCGAAGTTCTCCCCGAGGGAGTTCCACGAGAGATTCCTGATGCAGGGATCGATTCCGCCGGGCTACTTCGCCGCGGCGTTCCTGGAGGAGGCGCGATGAGCGATTCGAGGCCAAGACGGAAGCGGCTGCGCGGCGCGGCGATCGCGGCCTTCCTGGTCTGCGGCTTCGCCGGTCTCGCGCCGGCGGCCGAGCCGATCGATTTCAAGAAGATGGGCGCGGAAGGTCTCGAGCATCTCCGCGCCATCCTCCGGCTCGACACGAGCAATCCGCCGGGGAACGAGGCGCGCGTGACCGCCTACCTCGCCGAGCAGCTCAAGGCGGCCGGCCTCGAGCCGCGGCTCTTCGAGTCGGCGCCCTCGCGCGGCAGCCTGATGGTCCGCTTGAAGGGGACCGGCGGCGGCAAGCCGCTCCTGATCATGTCGCACATCGACGTCGTGCCCGTGGAGAAGGACCTGTGGAGCGTGCCGCCGTTCGACGCCGTGATCCGGGACGGATTCCTCTGGGGACGCGGCACTTTGGACGACAAAGGCATGGCCGCCGCGGAGCTGACGACGATCCTCACGCTCGCCCGCAACCGGATGAGGCTGGCGCGGGACGTCGTCTTCCTGGCCGAGGCGGACGAGGAGGCGGGCGGGACCTACGGGATGGACTGGCTCCTGGAGCATCACCCCGATCTCTTCGACGCCGAGCTGGTCCTGAACGAAGGAGGGCGGGTCATCTGGAGCGGCGGGAAGGTCCAATACGTCGCGATCCAGACGAGCGAGAAGATCTATCAGGATTTCAACGTGATCGCGCGCGGAGTCGCCGGACACTCCTCCATCCCGACGAGCGAGAACCCCGTCTCCCGACTGGCGGCGGCGCTCGGGCGGATCGCGGCGATCGACTTCCCGGCGCGCCTCAACGCGCAGACGCGAGAGTTCTTCCGGGGGATCGCCTCCACGCTCCCGGGCGAGATGGCCGGATGCGTCCCCAAGCTGGAGGATTCCCGGGCGGCGCTGCGCTGCGCCGAGATCCTCTCCCGGAACCCCAACTTCAACGCCATGCTCCGGACGACCTGCACGCCCACGATCCTGAAGGCCGGCTACAAAGAGAACGTGATCCCGGCCGAGGCCCGGGCCAATCTGAATTGCCGGCTCCTGCCGGGAACCGACGTGAAGGCCTTCACGGAAGAGCTCCGCAAGGCGGTGAGCGATCCCAAGGTGGAGGTCGTCCCGGCGCGCGAGTTCAATCCTCCGGCGGGCCCTTCCACGACCGACACGCCGCTCTATGCCGCCATCCGCAAGGTCGCGGGGCAGATGGCCCCCGGCGCTCCGGTGGTTCCCTACATGTCGCCGGGAGGCACCGACTCCCAGGTCCTGCGGCAGCGGGGGATGGTCGCCTACGGAGTGCTCCCGTTTCCCATCCAGGAGGAGGACCTTCGCACGATGCACGCCAACGACGAGAAGATTTCGCTGGAGGCGTTCACCTGGGGCAACGAGATGCTCTACCGGGTCGTGGCGGAGACGGCCCGGTGAAGCGGCCGAGCCGGCGCCGCCGCCTCACGCCCCGGAGAGAGGCATGATCCTCATCACCGCCGCCGGCGGAACGGTGGGAGGCGAGCTGGCCAAGCGGCTCGCCTCCGAGGGCGCGCCGTTCCGCGCCGCCTATCATTCGGAGGGCAAAGCCGCGGCGGCCCGCGCCAACGGCTGGCAGGCCGCGGCCGTCGACTTCGAAAAACCCGAGACGATGCGCTCGGCGCTCACGGGAGCGGATGGCCTCTTCCTGGTGGTTCCGGCGACGCCGGCCATGCCGGCGCAGGAAGCGGCGTGGGTCGAGCTGGCCCGGGAAGCGGGCGTGCGGCGTCTGGTGAAGCTTTCGGTATGGCGCGCTTCGGAAGAGTCCTTCACGTTCGCCCGCTGGAACCGGCAAGGCGAGAAACAGGTGGAATCCGCGGGGATCCCCTACACCTTCCTGCGGCCCAACAGCTTCATGCAGAACTTCGTGAACGTCTTCTCGGCGGGCATCAAGGAGCACGGAACCTTTTGGATCCCGGCCCCGGCGGCCCGCGTGAGCCACATCGACGCGCGCGACGTCGCGGCCGCCGCCGCCGTGGCCCTGACGCGGGACGGGCACGAAGGCCGCGCCTACGATCTCAGCGGGCCGGAAGCGCTGAACTACCACCAGGTCGCGAACACGCTTTCCGTCGTCGCCGGCAAGAAGATCACCTGCGCAGGGGTCTCCGACCTGCAATTCAAGGAAGCGATGCTCCGGCTCGGGGCCCCGGAGTGGCAGCCCGACGCCGTCAACGATCTGATGCGCTACGCCCTGGACGGCCAGGCTGCCGACGTGCTGGCGTCGGTGCAGGAGATCACGGGGCGCAAGCCGACGCCGTTCGAGCGATTCGTCCGAGATTACCGCCCGTTCTTCGCTTGACAGGAGGATTCCATGCAGATCGACGTGCGTTATCAGCCCGCCTATTCGCTCGCCCTGGTGGCCCTGGCCGCCGAAGAGTCGATTCAGGCGGAAGCCGGCGCGATGGTGAGCATGACCTCGAACATCGAGGTGGCGACCTCGATGAAGGGAGGCATCCTCGGGGCGATCACGCGATCCGTCCTGGGCGGCGAGACCCTCTTCGCGAACACCTTCACCTCCCGCCGGGGCGCCGGCGAGATCACGCTCGCCCCCGCGCTTCCCGGCGACATCGGCTCGCTGGTCCTTGCGAACGAGACGCTCTACGTCCAGTCGGGCTCCTTCCTCGCCGGGGCGCCGGAGCTCAACCTCGATCTGAAGTGGGGCGGGGCGCGGACCTTCTTCGGCTCGGAAGGGCTGTTCCTGCTGCGCGCCTCGGGCAGCGGGCCGATCATCCTGAGCTCGTACGGCGCCATCCACAAGGTGAGCCTCGACGGGCGGCAGCCCTACCTTTGCGACACCGGCCACGTCGTCGCCTTCACGCAGAACCTCTCGTTCGACGTGCGCCGGGTCGGAAACTGGAAATCGACCCTGCTGTCGGGGGAAGGGCTCGTCTGTGAGTTCAAGGGGGCGGGCGACCTCTACCTGCAGACCCGATCCACGCAGGCCTTCCTTTCCTGGCTGATCCCGCGCATCCCGGGTCGCAGCGGCGGGGGCGGCGGACAGGGGGCGGGCGTGCTGGGGAACATCCTCCGGGGCGACTGAGCCCGGACCCCACCCGCCATGGGCGCCGCCTCTCCCGTCATCCGCAACATCTCCGACACCGCGCGGTGGGTCGCCATCTATCGGGCGATGGAGACGGAGCGTCCCGACTCCCATTTCCACGATCCCTACGCGCGCATGCTGGCGGGAGAGAGGGGGGAGGAAATCTTCCGCCGCATGCCGGGCGCGCGGCTCTCCGCCTGGCCCCTGGTGGTGCGGACCTGCGTCTTCGACGAGCTGATTCTGCGGTCGGTCGAACGGGAAGGGGCCGACACCGTCCTGAATCTCGCCGCCGGACTGGACACGCGCCCGTACCGGCTTCCCCTGCCGGCGGAGCTGCGCTGGATCGAAGTCGACCTTCCCGAGATCCTGGCCTACAAGGACGAGAAGCTGGCCTCGGAAAGGCCGCGCTGCCTTCGCGAGTCGGTGATGATGGACCTCGCGGACGTCGCGGCGCGGCGCCGTCTGTTCGAGCGCGTCGCCGCTTCCTCGCGGAAGGCGGTGATCGTCACCGAGGGATTCCTGGCTTACCTGAAGGAGGCGGACGTGGCCTCGCTGGCCGGCGATCTCAACCATCCCAGCTTCCGATGGTGGATCATCGACCTGGCCTCTCCCCTGCTCCTGCGGCGGATGCAGAAGATCTACGGAAAAACCCTCGCCCAGGGCGACGCGCGCATGCAGTTCGCGCCGGCGGAAGGGACGGAGTTCTTTCGCAAGCTGGGCTGGGCTGAAGTGGAATTCCGCTCTGTGTGGGAGGAAGCCCGGCGCCTGCGGCGGGAGATGCCGTGCGCCTGGCTCTGGCGGCTGGTCGCGCGACTCTCCCCGGCCTCGCGGCGCGAAGCGTTCCGCAGGATGGGAGCGACGGTGCTCCTGGCGCGCCTCCCCGGGAAGCAGGCCTGATCAGTTCGCCGCTTTCCAGCTCGCCTTGCGGGCGGCGAGGAACTCGTCCCCCGGCTGCCAGGAGGGCAGCTTGTCCTGGGAGGCGACGACCCACCCGATCGCCCCGGCGATCCTCCCCAGCTTGACCAGCCCTGAGAAATCCCAGGAGGAATCGAACTCATCCCCGGGGCGATGATAGCGGTTCTCGTTGTAGTCCTCCCACTGCTTCTTTCCCCACGCCGGGTCCTTCCCCTCGAAGGTATCTCCCTGATCGATCGACACGGCGGGGATTCCGACCTTCGCGAAGTTGAAATGATCGGAGCGGTAATACGATCCCTGGCCGGGCTCGGGATCCGGAACGTTCTTGAAATTGTACTGGCGCTCCGCCCAGGCGATCACCGGCCCGAGCGTGGTCTTGTCGCTTCCCAGGAAGGTGTAGGTGAGCGCCTCACCCAGCACCTGGATGCCGTCGATGTTCAGATTGGCGGCGATCCTTCCCGGGGGGAAGGTGGGATGCGCGGCATAGTACTGCGAGCCTCGCAGTCCCCCCTCCTCCGCGGCGGCCGCCATGAAGAGGATGGACCGCGGCGGCCGGGCTCCGCGCGACGCGGCTTCCTGATAGGCCCGGGCGATCTCGAGGATGGTGCCGACGCCGGTCGCGTTGTCGATCGCGCCGTTGAAGATGGCGTCGCCGTTCTCCGGCTTGCCCACGCCGAGGTGGTCGTAGTGCGCGGTGAAGACCACCGCCTCCTTCTTCTTCGCCGGATCGGCTCCCTCGAGGAGCCCGAGGACGTTGGCGGTCTCCACCTTGCGCACCTTGGAGACGATGTGCGACGTCACGGTGATTCCCAGGGGGATGGGGCGGAACTGCCGCCGGGCCGCCTCGTCGCGCGCCTCGTCGAGGCTCTTGCCGGCGAGCCGGAACACCTCGCGGGCCTTCGCCTCGGTGATCCAGGACTCGAGCTTCAGCGCGCGGTCTCCCGGCGCGCGCCCGACGAACGGCTGCTCCTTCGACCAGGAGTTCTGGACGACGTTGAAGCCGTATCCCGCCGACGGCGTGGTGTGGATCAGGATGACCCCTTCGGCCCCTTTCTTGAGTCCCATCTCGAATTTGTAGGTCCAGCGGCCGTAATAGGTCAGGGCGGGACCGCCGAACAGCTTGGGATCGGGCGAGGGGGGATCGTTCACCAGCATCAAGAGAGTCTTGCCGGTCACGTCGACTCCTTTGTAATCGTCCCAATCGAATTCCGGCGCGACGATCCCGTAGCCGACGAAGACGAGGCTCGAATGCTGATCGGTGACTCTCTGCTCGGTGCGCGACCAGGCGACGTAATCGTCGAGGTACTTCAGGGGAACGCTGCCCCGCGGCCCCGCGAGCTTCAGGCTGCTTCCGGAATCGGTCGTGATTCCCATCAGCGGCACTCTCTGGAAGTAGCTTCCGTCCGCGGCCCCGGGCTTGAGTCCCAGCAGCTCGAACATGGTGGCGATGTAAGCCGAAGCGAGGACCCCGCCGCGCTGTCCCGTCCCGCGGCCTTCCAGAAGATCGCTCGAGAGGAGCTTCACGTGGGCGCGGATGCGGGCGGCCTCGATGCCGTCGAGCGCCGCCCGGGCCTTGCGGGGAAGACGAAAGCTCGCTTCCTGGGCCGTCACGCCGGTGAGCGCCACGGCCGCGATGAAGGACAAAAGAAGAGCGCTTCGACGCATCGTCGGCCTCCGAGAATTCGCGGGAATGGGGAATCGGACCGGGGCGATCGGGCGCCCCGACGCGGCGAAAGTATAGCACCACGCCCGAGGGCGGCATCGAGAGCCGGAAGTCATGGGGATCGGGTGAAGGGAACGAACCGGACGGGAAGAACGTGCCGCGCCTGGAGCCGGCCGTCCGAGTCCTTGGCGACCAGCTGGAGGCTCTGCACCGCGCCCGTCGGCCCGACCGGAATCACCAGCCGGCCTCCTGGTTTGAGCTGCTCGAGCAACGGCTCGGGCACTTCCTCCGGGGCCGCGGTGACGAGGATCACGTCGAACGGCGCCGCCTCGGGCCATCCCTGGAAGCCGTCGCCGACTCTCACCTGAACGTTCGCGTAGCCGAGATCCTTCAATCGGCGGGCCGCTTCGGCTCCGAGCTCCGGGACGATCTCGATCGTGAAGACCTCCTTCACGAGCCGCGACAGGACGGCGGCCTGGTATCCCGAGCCGGTCCCCACCTCCAGGGCGCGATCCCCGGGCATCGGGCGGGCCAGATCGGTCATCAAGGCCACGATGTAGGGCTGGGAGATCGCCTGGCCGTGGCCGATGGAAAGCGGCCGGTCGTCGTAGGCCGCGGCGCGCTCGGCCTCGGGAACGAAGCGGTGGCGGGGAATCTCGAGCATGGCGGAAACGACCCGCTCGTCGGTCACGCCGCGAGACTGCACCTGCTCGGAGACCATCCGCTTTCTCTCCTCCTCGAAGGAGCCCGGAGGAGCGCAGGAGGCCAGCAGAGCCAGGCCGCCGAGGATCAGGCAGGTCCGTGTCAAAGGTTTCCTCCGGCCGCATCGTAGCGCATCGAGGCGCCGGCCGGTTGCATCGCCGGCCGGGGCTATAATGGGAGTATGAATCGATTCAGGCCCTGGCTCGCTTTTCTCGTCCTGTGGGCCGCGCTGGGCGTTCAGGCCCCGGCAGCCTCCCTGGCGCGGGAAGAGCCCGCGACCCCCCAGACCTCGCCGGCGCAGACCGCCCCTGCCGAAGCCCCTCCTGCCCCTCCGCCGCGGCCCTCCCCTTCCGGCGTCCCGTCGCTTCCTCCGCCGGGGGATGAAGAGATCCAGGCCCAGATCGAAAGAGCCCTGTCAGCGGATGCCGCGATCGCGGGACACTCGAGCCTCTCCGTCGCGTGCGACGAGGGCATCGTCACGCTCAAGGGGAAGGCGGACACCCTGAGCGTCCTGCGCCAGGCGGAACACCGGGCCGGCGGCGTCCGCGGCGTGCTGGACGTGGTGACCACCGCCGGAATCGCGAGTTCCGGCGTCCCCGATTCGCGCATCCTCCTCGATATTCAGAGCTCCCTGGGGGTGGCGGCCTTCCGGGGCGACGCCATCTCCGTCGCGGTCGACGAAGCCCACGTGCGGCTCAGCGGCACCACCGTCACCTACGCCCGCAAGCTCCTCGCCGAGCGCAGCGCCTCGGAGGTCCCCGGCGTGGCGTCGATTCAAAACAATATCCGCGTGGTCGCCGCGGCGGAAGGGGACGACGCCGAGCTGCAGCGACGCAGCCGGCTGCTTCTCCACGGGGGGCTGACGCCGGTCCCCGGCGACTACGAGGTCGTCGTGGACAATCGCCGGGCGACGCTCTCGGGAAGAGTCCCTCTGTTCACCCACCGCATTCAAGCGGAGCGGCTGGTCCTCTCGGTGGGCGGCATCGTAGAAGTCATCAACAAGCTCAAAGTCGATCCGTCTTTAACCCTCCCCAGCTCGACCGTCGAAGTCACTCCTTAGACTCGCCCATATATTTCCTATATTTTCAATAAGTTAATAGCATATTGCTATTGATGAATACAAACTTGTTTTCGTGACATTACAACTATAGATTTCACCCTCCATGCCTATATCCATAGGCATATGACTGAGTTCCAAAAACCTGGAGGAGGAGGGAGCGATGGACGCGTCGAGTTGGAGAAAGGGCAGGTGGACTGCCGCAATGCTGCTGCTCGGGGTGGGGCTGGTCAGCGGCGCCGGAGCCGCCACCGGACCGCAGGTTCAGATCCGGCTCAGCGGCAGCATCCAGGATCGCTCTCGCGGCGCGGCGGCCTGGACCACTCTGAAAGAGGATTCTCCGGTCGCGCCCGGCGAGCGGATTCTCTACAAGGTCGACCTGAGCAACCTCGGGGACCGCGAGGCTCGGACCCCGGCGGCGATCGGTCCCATCCCGGCGGGGACGGTCCTGGTCCCGGGCACCGTCACGAGCGGAGCGGGCCTGAAGGTCGAATACAGCGTGGACGCCGGCAAGACCTTCTCTCTCAAGCCGACCATCACCGTGAGCGGCAAGGACGGCCGGCCCCGGACGATCGAGGCGCCCGTCGAGCGCTACACCGCCATCCGATGGACCTGGGCCGCCCCGCTTGCCGCCTCCGCCACGGCGAGCGTCTCCTATCAAGTCCAGGTGAGGTGAGCCGATGAAAAACACCGCTACCCTCATCCTGGCCGCGCTCGCGGGCTCGGTGCTCTTCGCCACGGTACTCTCGGCGCAATCCACGCCGGGCGGCACGGTCATCACCAACCGCGCCACCGCCACCTATTCCGACGGCACGAACAGCTTCACCACCGTCTCCAATACCGTCACGACGATCGTCTCCAACGTCGCCGGCATCTCCATCACGCCCGACGCCGGCGTGAACCCGCCGGTCGTCTCGATCCAGACGGGGGTCCTCTTCCAGTTCACCGTGAGCAATACAGGCAACGTCACCGACAACTTCCTGTTCAAGGCCGCCGGCGCGAGCGTCCGGGCGCTGACTACCGGCGCCGCCTCCGTGACGGTGACCCGGGCGGTGATCGACGTGAACGGCAGCAGCGCGATCGATGGCGGCGACACCGACATCCTCACGAACGCCGCCGACGTCACCTCCGCCGCGGTGGCCCAGGGCGCCAGCCTCACCGTGCTGGTCGAGCTGACCGTGCACGCCGGCGCCAATCCGGGGGACACCCTCCAGGTGATCCTGGGCGACGACGCGAATCAGGCGGTCAATCTCTCAGCCCACGAGGTGCGCACCGTCAACGGGAGCACCGTGAACTCGCGCCGGGAGGACCGCGGCGACATCACCGCCACCGTGCAGGACGACGCCCAGCTCGTCCTCACCGACACGGTGCCGGCCGGCCCTGTCGCCCTCGGCGGCAACCTCGCCTACAGCTTGAGTCTCGCGAACCAGGGAGGGCGGGCCGCGAGCGGCAACAGCTTCAACGTCGACGGGGCCCCGCAGATCGGCATTCTCGTCTCGAACGCCATCCCCGTGGGGACCGTGCTTCTGGGAGCGCCCGCTCCGAGCGCTCCGGCCGGATACGCCGTCATTTACACCACCTCCCCGCTCGGCACCGCCCCTTCGGCGGCGGTCTGGACGAGCGCCGCGCCGCCTCTCGCGGCGGTGACCCGGGTCGGCTTCTTCGGCTCCGGAGCGAGCCTCGCCGCCTCGGCCACGGCGGGACCGTTCACCTTCTCCGTGGTGATCACGACGACGAACGCGACGTCGCCGATCGCCACGATCGCCGACGCGTTCGCGAGGGACTTCGTCGGAGCGGGTCTCACCGACCAGTCGGGCGACTCGGTAGCCAACGTCGGCGATCTGAACGGCGACTTCACCGAAGGAGCCGCGCCCGGAAACGTGGACGGCGACGGAATCGTCCAGCTCACGCTGCTGACGCAGGTGGGCAGCGTGCTCCTCGGCCCCGCCGGAGCGCCCGGCGCGATCGACAACACCCATGACGACGATTTCACCGATCTCTCCTCGGCCGCGGGCAACGGACTGCCGCCCGGATCGGTCACCGCGGCGGCATCGACGCTGGTGTTCACCAACTCGCTGCGGAACACCGGCAATGCCGCCGACACGTTCCGCATCACCGCACCTTCCGTGCCCACCGGATTCACGGTGAGCGTCGATCCCGACGGCGCCGGCCCATTGCCCGCGGTCGTCGTCAGCGGCGGGGGCTTCGTGAACATCGCCGTGCCTTACGGCGTCACGACGAGCTTCACCACCAGCGTGACCGCGCCCGCCGGGACCGCCGTGCTCACCGGCTTCACGACGCTCTTGCAGGCGGAGTCCCAGGTCAGCCCCGGGGCGATCAACCGGACGCTCGACAATTTCTTCGCCGGCTTCGTCCGGCTCGTGAAAACGGCCACGGTGATCAACGGGACCGGCGTGGGAGGCCCCGCCGATCCCGTTCCGGGCGCCGAAATCCGGTACGACGTCGCCTACAGCAACGTCGCCAACTCCACGTTCGGGGTCGGGAACGGCACGCTCACGGCGACGAACCTGAGCATCACCGAGGACGGCGGCGCCGCCCCGAACAACTGGGCGGCGAGCACGGCGCACGTCGCCGCCACCGCCACCCTTGGTACGGTGACCGACAACGCGCCGCTGAACACCGTGTTCACGGACAACGTGGCCGCCCTGGCTCCGGGGATTTCGGGCACGTTCACGATCCGGCGGACGATCCAGTAGCTCCGCGCGGGGAGGGCGGGGACGTCTCCTCGCCCTCCCTCCGCGGCAGCAGGAATCCCGCGAGAAGCCGCGCCGGCGCCCTCTTGACCGGCGCCGGCGGCGCCTCCCGGGAATTCTGATCGATGCCGCACAGGCTTCGACCGCTGGATTGGGCGACTCTGCTCGCCGCGCTCCCCTATCTTCTGGGGGGTGCAGGGGGGGGTGCGTTCGCCGCCGCCCCGGCCGGAGCGTCGATCGCCAACCGCGCCTCCGCCGCGCACGACGTCGCTTCAGGCGGCAGCGCCGCCTCCCTCTCCAACACCGCCCTCGTCGGCGTGGCGCCCGTCTCCGCGATCTCCGTCACCCCCGACGACGCGATCGTCTCCGGCTTCGTCCCGTCTGGCGCCACGGTGGTCCGCCACTTCACGGTCACGAACCTGGGGAATCGCGGCGACCGCTTCCAGGTGACCGCCTCGACGGTCTCTCCGCCCGCCACCCTGACGGGATTGTTTTTCGATCTGGACGGCAACGGCGCCATCGATCCGACCGATCCCGCGGTGACGCCCGGGCTCACCCTCTCACCGCCGCTGCCGCCAGCGGCAAGCCTCGGCGTCCTGTTCCGCTATTCCAGCGCCGGCGTCCCGTCCGGCACGGTCGTCGTCCTCGGGCTGGCGGCGCAGAGTCAGGAGCCCGGAGCGGTGAACGGCCTTGCCACGGATGCGGGCGCGATCCGCGATCAAGTCGGCGGGGGGGCTGCGGCGTTCAGCGATCCGGCGAATCCCGGCCAGCCTCCCGCCAAGAGAGTCGACGGCCAGAGCGGCGTCAATGCCGCCCGCGGCCAGGAAGTGACCTTCTCCCTCGAGTTCGCCAACAGCGGCACCGGAGAGGCCGCGAACGCGGCGGCGACCGACACCCTGCCCGCCGGGTTTCTGTACGTCCCGGGATCGCTGCGCCTGGATGGCTCGCCGTTGAGCGACGCCGCGGACGGCGACGCCGGCGAAGTCGCCGGAGAGGTGGTGACGGTTCGTTTCGCCTCGGTGGCTCCGGGCGAGTCCCACCGGATCGAGTTCCACGCCCGGATCGACCCCGGCACCGCTCCCGCGACGCTCCTCTCCAACCTCGCCACCTTCACCGCCGCCGGAACGGCGCCCGTCGACTCCAACGCGGCCCGCGTCCTGGTCGATCCGTTCGGCCTGATCTTCCAGGCCGGAGGAGGGCTCCCCGTCTCCGGGGCGCTGGTGTCGCTCTGGTCGGACTCTTCCGGCACGCTGCAGTCGATTCCACCGCTCTCCGGCGCCGGCGCCACCCCCAACGTCGACAACACGAACCCCTTCGCGGCCGACACGGCGGGGCGCTTCAGCTTCCTTCCCGACCCGGCCGCCGGCGCTGCCGGCGCGATCACTCAGAGCTTCCTGCGCGTCGTCGCGCCCGGCTTCCTGCCGCGCCTGATCCGGGTGGACCTCGCCGCCGCCTCGGGCAGCTCCCCGTCGGCGCCGGTGTTCACGCTGACCCTCACCGCGGCGGACGGCCTGCCGCTGGCCCTTCCGGGGAGCTTCTCCCTGACCTCCGGGCCGGTGGTCCTCTCCGGCGTCTCGGCCTTCGGGTTCAACGTCCCGGTGTTCTCCGCCAGCCCCCTGATCGTCACCAAAGTGGCCGACTCGAGCCACGCCCGGGTCAGCGAATCGGTCGGTTACCGGGTGCAGGTCACCAACCCCGGAGTCGTGCCCGTCAGCGGCGTGAGCGTCACCGACACCCTGCCCGAATTCCTCGACGTCGTGGAAGGAGCCGCCCGGAGAATCTCGGCCGGGATCGCGTCGCCGATCGTTCCGGCGCAGTCGGGCCGCACCCTGGTTTTCGCGCTGGGCGATCTGCCTCCCGGAGGCCAGGCGGAGATCTCGTACCGGGCGCGCATCGCGCCCGGCGCCCCGGCCGCCGCGCTCTCCAACGAAGCGGTGGCCTCGGGACTTCTCCCGACCGGGGATCCCGCCGCCGGCGGTCCCGCGCGGGCGGTCGTCTTCGTCCGCCAAGGGATCTTCTCGTTCCAGCAGGCGCTCATCGGGCGCGTCTTCGAGGATCGCGACGGAAACGGCCGGTTCGACGCCGGGGAGGCTCCGCTGCCGGGTATCCGCGTCGTCCTCGACAACGGAATGTCGGCGACCACCGACTCGGAGGGGCTCTACAGCCTCCCGTCGGTGCCGGAAGGGGCCCGGATGATCGGCCTCGATCCATCGACCTACCCCCCCGGTCTCTGCCCCGCCGACCCCGATCGCCTCGGCGATCGGGGCAGCGTGCGCCTCTTGCGGACTCCCTTGCGGGGGGGCGCGCTCCTGAAACAGAACTTCTCCCTGACGCGCCGGGGCGATTGTCCGGAGCGCCCTCCGTCCGGCGAGGAAGCGGCGACCGCGCGATCCACCGCGCGGGCCGGGGCCGCGCCGCCTGCAGCGCCGGCGGCCGCCGAGCCGGGCGTCCACGTGAGGGAGCAGACCGAGACCCTCCCCTCGGTGCCACCGGGCGCCTTCGAAGTCCTCGAGCCGGCGGACCAGGCCGTCTCGCCGACCGGGGCCCTGGATCTGACCGTTCGCACGCATCGCCGCGGCGCGCTCCGCGTCTCGGTGAACGACCACACCGTTGAAGCCGATCGCCTCGGCCAGACCGAGCTGGACGACAAGAACCAGCTGGCGACGTTCCACTACGTCGGCATCCCGATTCTGCCCGGTCCCAACCGCGTCTCGATCACGGCGCTGACCGGCGACGGGGGCAGCGGCGATTCGCGGGAGATCCTGGTCTACGGCCGCGGCGCCGCCGAGAAGATCAGGATCTCGGTCTTCGAGCGGGAGCTTCCCGCCGACGGCCGCTCGGCGACCGAAGTGCGCGTCGATCTGCTCGACGCCTGGGATCACCCCGCTCAGGACAGCCGGGTGAGAATCCTCGCCTCGCTGGGGTCGCTCCGGTCCGACGACGCCGGCGGGCGCGACCGGGACGTGGCGCTCGCCACGCATGGAGGCGCGGCTCGCCTCCAGCTCGTTTCGGATCCGTCCACCGGGACCGCCCACCTTCGGGCGGAGTACGGCGATCTGTCGGATGAGACCGCGGTCGTCTTCCTGCCGGCGCCGCAGCCGGCGATCCTCGTCGGCCTGGCGGAGGCCACTCTCGGCGCCGCGAGCGTCGATCCCGGGGTGGGCAAGGACGCGGGAACGATTGAGGACGGCGCCCACGGCCGGGTGGCGTTCTTCTACAAGGGCGGCGTCGCGCTGCCGGGCGCCCTCCTCACCGCCGCCTACGACTCCGATCGAAGGCTCAACCGGACGGCCGATTCCGACCGCCTGTTCGACCTCGACCCTCTGGAGCAGACCTATCCCGTGATGGGCGACAGCTCCACGCATTTCCAGGAGGCGGCGAGCAACAGCCGCGCCTATCTGAAGCTGGAAAGGGAGCGGTCGCACCTCCTCTACGGCGACTTCGATCCGGGGATGGGGGACACGCGGCTTTCGGCCTACCATCGCAAGCTGACGGGCCTGGAGCTCAACCTAGAAGACCGGCCGGGAGACCGGATCGCCCTGGCGGCGGCCCGTCCCGACAATGCCTTCGCCCGGGAAGTGATCCCGGCGGCGGGGATCGGCGGCCTCTACCGGCTGCGCCATGCGCCGCTGATCCCGGGCTCGGAGAGCGTGGCGCTGGAAGTCCACGACCGCCGCAACCCCGAGGAGGTGTTGAGCCGCCAGATTCTGCTGCGCGGCACCGACTACGATCTCGATCCGCTGGCCGCCACCCTGCTCTTCAAGCGGCCGATCGGCTCCTTCGCGGGGGATTTCGATCTCGTGGAGATCGTGGTCCTGTACGAGTACGAAGCCGCGGGATTCGATTCCCTTTCCTGGGCGGCGCGGGGTATCAAGAAGTGGAACGGGGGGAAGACGAGCGCCGGGCTGTCCGCGTTCGGCGAGAATCCCGAGGGCGGCGAGGATTTCCGCCTGGTCGCGGCCGATCTCCTCCAGCAGCTCCCCGGCCCGGGAACCCTCTCGCTGGAGGCGGCCCGCAGCGACGGCCGTCCCCTGAACCAGGGCAACGCCTCGCTGGGGCCCGACCCGGCCGGGGCCGGCGCCGCCCTGCGCCTCGAATACGCGCAGCGGCTCGCCGCCCTCCGGGGGCCGTTGAAGCTCGCCTACCAGGACGTCGATGCCGACTTCGTCAATCCCTACGGCGTCTCGATCGCCCCGGGATCGCGGCGCATCCTGCTCGGCGCGGAACCGGCGCTCACGGAAAAGCTGCGGCTCGGGGTCACGCTCCAGGACGAGAAGAATCGCACCGCCGTCGTCGACAACGCCCGGACCACCGGCTCGCTGCGCGTGACGGCGCAGGTGAGCGGCAGCCTGGGCCTCACCGGAGGGCTGGACCACCGTGATTTCGAGGATCGGATCTCCGATCGGCGCGTCGCCTCCGATCTTCTCACGGCCGGAGCCAGCTTCCGGCCGGCGCCTCGGTGGACTCTGTCGGCGCGGCGGGAGCAGAACGTCGGATCGGAAAGCGATCCCTCCTATCCGGACAGCACTTTCCTCGCGGCCGGCTTCCAGCAGAATCAGGAGATCCGCTATTTCCTCAAGTTCCGCGACAGCGACCGCCCGATCGAAGCGATCGCCGATCTGGGGGCCGCCGGGCTGACGCCTCCGCGCTCCCGCTCGGAGCTCCAGCTGGGCGCCGAGTCGCGTCTGGGCGCGCACTCGACGCTGACGTCCCGGTACCAGGTCGAAAACGGCATCTCCGGCACCGACAGCTACGCCGTCGTCGGGCTCGGCACACGCCTGCCGGTCGACGACCAGCTTTCGGTCGACTTCCGCGGGGAGGCGGGCTTCCGGGTCGCCGGGGAGGGCGATTCCTTCGAGAGCCTGAGCACCGGCCTCTCCTGGATCCCCAGGGAACGGTTCAAGACGACGATGCGCTACGAGCTGCGGAACGCCGACGGCTTCGGACAGACCTTCACCGCCGCCGCGATCGGGAAGCCGGGCGACGACGTGACGCTTCTGGCCCGGCTGGACGCCAGCGACGCGAGCCAGCGGGGCCAGGATACGACGATCGTGAACTTCTTCGGAGGGCTCGCGCTGCGGCCCTTGAAGCGGGACGATTACGGAGTCCTCATCGCCTGGAAGCGCAGCGATCGCCGCCACGGATCGAACGGGCCCGGTGACGACGTGCGGACGCTGCGGGACACGTTGTCCGCCGACGGGGTCTTCGACCTCACGCCGCGCGCCCGATTCTTCGCTCGGGCGGCGCTGAGCTTCACGACCGACACCCCGGCGGGCCTGCCGTCGGTGGACACGACCACCACGCTCCTGCAGTCGCGTCTGGAATACCGCCTCGGCCGGCGCTGGGACGCGGCGGGCGAGATCCGCGACGTCACCCTCTGGCAGGACCGCCTCCGCCGCCGGAGCCTCGGGTTGGAGGCCGGCTTCTGGGCGACGGAAGATCTGCGCGTGGGCTGCGGCTACGGACTGACCGGAACGCGCGCGGTAGAGGGGGACGAAGAGTCGTTCAAGCGGGGCTTCTACTTGAACTTGACGACGAAGCTGAACCGGATCCTCGAGCTGATCCGGGAGAACCCGTGAAGTCGAGAGCGCGCCTCGGCGCCGCAGCCACCGTCCTGGGGCTGGCGCTCGTCCTCGCGGGCGGGGCCTTCTGCCAGACGACGATCGTCCTGCAGCCCGATCCGGCGGCCGGAGCCGACACCTACGTCGCCTTCGCTTCGAACGTCCAGAATTACGGCGCGGAGGCTCAGCTCACGACCAACTCGCAATCCAACGGAGGCAGCCGGGGGCTCGTCCGCTTCGATCTCTCCTCGATCCCGGCAGGAGCGACGATCTCGTCAGCGACTTTCGAGATGTACCACTATTTCTCGCGCTCGGCGCTTTCGGAGTCGCTGCGGGTCCATCGCCTGACGCGGGCATGGACGGAGCCTGGAGCGACCTGGCGCGCCTACGACGGGGTGAACTCCTGGACGACGGCCGGCGGCGACTTCGATCCCGCCGTCGCCGCCTCCACGACGGTCAATGCCACGGTGAACGTCTGGAGGCAATGGAACGTCACCGCCCTCGTCCAATCGTGGATCAGCGGAAGCGCTCCCAATTTCGGGATGATTCTCGATTCGCCAAGCGCCGGCGGCAACAACGAGCGCCAGTTCTACACCTCCGATTACCTCGCCAATCCCGCGCTCCGGCCGAAGCTGACGATTGTCTACGTCGCGTCGGATCTCACGGCCAGCACGAAATCGGTGAGCCCTCCGACACCCGTCGCCGGCCAGACCGTCACCTACACGATCGTCGTGAAGAACGCCGGCACCGCCGCCGCCTCGAACGTGGCGGTCACCGACGCGGTCGACACGACGAAGCTGGGGAACGTCGTTCCCGGCCAGGGAGGCGTCTTCGCAGGAGGGACGATCACCTGGAGGGCCGCCACCACGCCCGCGCTCGGGAGCGTGAGCCCCACGCCGGCCGGAGACGTGACGCTGAGCTTCACCGCCCGGGTTCTCCCGGGCCCGGACGGAACCGTGATCTCGAACCAGGCCTTTCTCGCCAGCGCCACGCAGACGGGGATCCCGAGCGACGACCCGTCGACAGTCGCGACCGACGACCCGACGCTGGCCACCCTCCGCGAGCCCGTGACCTCCCTGGCCAAGCGGATCGTCGAGAAGAACGGTGCGGCGCTGCCGGACGATCCTTCGAATCCGCCCGGCGTTTCGGGCGCTCTGTCCACGACCGTGGTCCCCGGCGATGTCCTCACCTATGCCGTCTTCTTCGCCAACAACGGATCCCGCAACGCGGTCGCCTTCGTGGCCCGGGACGGCGTGCCGCTTCACACCGATTTCATTCGCGACGCGTTCGCGGCGGGCAAGGGGATCCGGCTCCTGTTCGGCGCGACCTCCGATCTCACCAACGCCCTCGACGCCGACGCCGGCAGCTTCAGCGCCGCCGCGGTTTCCAATCCCGACGATCCGGCCACCCCGATCAACGGCCTCGTCACGGTGATCGTCGGGAACGTCCCGGCAGGCTCCTCCGGATCGCTCCGCTTCAAAGTTCGCGTGCGCTAAAGCACGATTCCCGGCGAATGGGTCCCCACGCGGCTTCCTTTCCTCAAGCCGGTTGTGCTACCGTCCCGCCATGCACCGGTGCCCTGCGTGCTCGCGGCAGGTCTCTCGAGACGATTCCTTCTGCCCCGCCTGCGGATCTTCGCTGGAAGATCCCTCGTTGTCTCCGACACGGACCGCGCTCGGCAGTCGTGAGGGCGCGGGGCACGTCGGTCCCTCTCCGACCACTCCTTCCGGGCGATTTCTTCCAGGCGTCGTTGTCGCGCGGCGCTATCGGATCGTGAGCCTCCTCGGCCGCGGAGGAATGGGGGAGGTCTATCGGGCCGACGACCTCAAGCTCGGTCAGGCGGTGGCGCTCAAATTCCTCCCTCAGTCTCTCGAGAAAGACGAGGCGAGGCTCGCAAGCCTTCTCACCGAGGTGCGAATCGCCCGGCAAATCGCCCATTCGAGCGTCTGCAAAGTCTACGACGTCGGAGAGGCCGACGGCCGTCATTTCCTGAGCATGGAGTACGTGGACGGCGAGGACCTGGCCACTCTCCTGAAGCGTATCGGCCGGCTGCCAAAGGACAAGGCCGTCCAGATCGCCCGTCAGATCTGCGCGGGACTCTCCGCGGCTCACGAGCAGGGAATCCTGCACCGGGACCTCAAGCCTGCCAACGTGATGATCGATGGCCGCGGCCGGGCCCGCATCACCGACTTCGGGCTGGCCGGACTCGCGGACGATTTGAAGGAGGGAGGGAGCCGGGCGGGAACTCCGGCCTACATGGCGCCGGAACAGTTTTCGGGTGGGGGGATCACCGTCCGGAGCGATCTCTACTCGCTGGGTCTCGTCCTCTACGAGCTGTTCACGGGACAGGCGGCATTCAAAGGATCGACTCCCGCCGAGATGGCCCGGCTCAAGCAGGAGAGCCCTCCGACGAACCCTTCCCGCCTGATCGAAGGATTCGATCCGATCGTCGAGCGGGTGATCCTCCGATGCCTGCAGAGCGATCCACTGCAGCGGCCTGCTTCGGCTCTCGGCGTGGCCGCCGCCCTTCCTGGCGGCGACCCGTTGGCGGCGGCGCTCGCCGCCGGAGAGACTCCTTCTCCCGAGCTGGTCGCCCAAGCGGGAGAAACTGGCGGCTTGAGCCCGACGGGGGCGTGGATGGGTCTCGTGTTTCTGGCTGCCGGCGTTTTCTTCATCTTCTATGCGGCCGACCGGAGCCAGCTTCCCCGGATGGTCTCGCTCCCCAAGCCTCCGTCTGTCCTCGAAGAAAAGGCCCGGGAGATCGTCCGCAGGCTCGGATATTCTGCTCCGCCTGGCGATACCTATCTCTGGTTCGCGTCGAACAAAGAGTATCTCGGCTTCATCGACAAGGACGACAATTCTTCAGCGCGGTGGGATCGCCTTGCCGGAGGACCTCCGTTCGCGGTGACGTTCGGCTATCGCCAGAGTCCTCGCCCTCTCTTGCCCTACAACTACATCGAATGGCGCCTTTTGGACGATCCTCCTTATCTCGTTTCCGGGATGGCTGGCGCAACGCTCGCTCCCGATGGGCGCTTGGTTGAATTCCTGGCGGTTCCTCCGGAGCTGGACCCCTCTCCGCCCTCTTCCGCGGCTCCCCGCTGGGAAGCGCTCTTCGGGGCGGCGAAGCTCGACCCTGCCGCCTTTTCGCCGGCTACTCCGGAATGGTTTCCTCCCGTCTACGCCGATTCGCGAGCGGCGTGGGTAGGCTCCTACGCCACGAATCCCCGGACTCCGATTCGCATCGAAGCCGCGGCATATCGAGGAAAGCCGGTCTTCTTCCGGATCGTCGAGCCCTGGGCAATCCCCAATAGGATGGAAGCGGCCAGGGTGCCGGCCCGGACTTCCTTTGTCCGCGGATTGCTCATCACGCTCGGGGTCTCGATCCTGGCGGGGGGGATCCTGATCGCGCGTCGAAATCTGCGACTGGGACGGGGCGATCGGAAGGGGGCGCGGAAGCTCTCGATCTTCCTCTTCGTCGCGGCCGTGTTGGAATGGCTGTTCCTCTCGCCGCATTGGCTCGTACCGGCTGAGTTCGGACGTGCTCTATCGAACGCCGGACTCAGCCTACTCGAGGCAACCATCGCCGGCACTTTCTATCTCGCGCTGGAACCCTACTTCCGCCGAGTGTGGCCTCACGTTCTGACCTCCTGGATGAGATTTCTCGACGGACAATTCCGGGATCCACTGGTCGGCCGCGACGTTTTCATCGGCCTTCTGGCCGGCACGGTCTTCCGGCTCCTCGAACAGCTCCACGTGATCATACCCCGCTGGCTCGGACTCCCTCCGATGCGCCCGGATTATTGGGGCCCGGGACTTTTGCAGCTGGTGACTCTGGAGAGCGCTCGCAATTCCGTGGGAGTTCTCTTCAACCTCCTGCAAAGCTCCCTCCTCATACCGATGATCCTCACGATTCTCCTGTTGTTGCTCCGCATTCTCCTCCGGAGCCAGGCTCTGGCGATCGGTGCCACCGTGACTCTCTTCAGCGCGGCGACCGTCGCGATCGGCAACAATCTTTTCCCCGATCTGGCTTTCGGGCTGCTTCAATGCGGCCTGTACATCGTTCTTCTGTTCCGGTTCGGCTTCCTTCCGATCGTCGTCTCCGCGGCCTTCAGCGCGCTTCTCTACGATTTTCCTCTCACCCTTGATTTCTCGACGTGGTACGCGGGGAATAGTTTCCTCGTCCTGCTGATCGCGACCGGTCTGGCAGCCTACGCGCTTGCCGTCGCGCTGGCGGGACGCCCTCTCTTCCGGGAGACGATTCTTCCGGAGTGAGGGGCCGATTGCCGGCCCGCCTGTGATCCATGGCTGTCCCACGAGTTCTGGGTCAGACCCCTTGGCGGTCCGCTCCACCGTCTTCGGCACGTCCCCGCCGGCGTCGGCCGGCGCTCGAAGCGGCACGCTGCCGCATCCGAACGTCGTCGGACGCGACTCGATGAACTGGCTCGCCCTGTTCGTCCGGGAGTCGACCGGCCAGTGGAGGTGCCCATCGGGGGCCGGCCAGGTGCGCGGGTGGGCGCGGGTGGAGTATATTTATGTCAAATTGGCATTTTCGGGAAGAGTGCCCCTAGCGCTCTCAGCCGGCTGACAGCCACCACACCCTCTGACTCATTGACAGGGGGAGGAGCCATGGCCCGGCGTGGTCACCGTCCCATCGTGCTTCTCGTCGTTCTCATCGCGTGGATGAGACTGAGTGGGATCGTAGCCTGGGCTCTGCCTCTCACCGGGAGCCTCGAGGGAACGGTCGTGGACCGGGACGGCCATCCCCTGGCGGGGGTCACCGTCGTTCTGGAAAACACTTCCCTAGGGCATGAGCCCCGGGGTACCGTCACCAACGCTCAGGGAGAGTTCCGCTTCCTCTCTATCCCGCTCGGGAAGGGCTATGCGTTGCGCGTCAGCCTCCCTTCGTATCAGACCCTCGTCTTCCGGGAGGTGGAGGTTCTTTCGGACGCCAACCCGCTGCCCAACATCACCCTCCCCCCCGCCCTAACCGAAAAGGTGGAAGTGCGCGCGAAGCCCGACGTGGTGCGGACCGAATCGGCGACCACCAGCACCACCATTTCCTCCCAGTTCCTTGCCGGGTTGCCGGTTCTGGGACGTGACTATCAGGACATCCTCACCCTGGCGCCGGGTGTCACCGACGTCGACAACACCGGGAACCCCAACATCCACGGCGCCCGGGACACCGACGTCGTGACTCTCGTCGATGGCGTGAACACCACCGATCCCTTCACGGGGCGTTACGGCCAGGAGCTGAACGTCGAGTCGATCCAGGAGATCGAGGTAATCACCGCCGGAGCATCGGCCCAGTTCAGCCGCGCCTCGGGCGGGTTCGTGAACATCGTCACCAAATCCGGCGGGAACGAATTCAAAGGCACCTTCAAGTTCTTCATGCGCACCAGCCGTTTGGATGGCGACGGGGCCGGGACCGACGCGGTCGATCTCCGCGGAGGGCTGGGAGAGCCGGACGGATTCCGGAACAGGAAATTCTCCGACCTCTATCCCTTCCTATCCCTCTCGGGCGCCCTCGTCAAGAACCACCTCTGGTATTACCTCGCTCCCGAGTTCGTCCAGATCGAGGAACCCATCAACTCCGGAACCCAGACCTACGTGGCGGCTACCCGGGCGGTCCGAGCCATGGGAAAAGTCACCTGGCAAGTGGCGTCCGCCAACCGACTGGATTTCGTCGCGCTGTACGATGACACCCACGTGGATAACCAGGGGCTCACCAGCAGGACCGCTCTGGAGAGCGGCTACGCCATCGGGCGTGGCGGACCGACCTTGACCCTGCGGGACACGGCCATCATCACCCCCAACTTCTCGGTGGAGACCACCGTCTCCCGCTTCGATCAGTCCTTTGCAGTCATTCCCACCCTTGACGCAGACACCAACGGAAACGGCCTTCTTTTCACGGACGGGATTCCCGGCCTGGGCAACAACGATGGTTTCTGGAATGCCCGGGAGCGGGATCCCGGGGAGGACTACGACCGCGACGGACGCTACGACGTCTACGAGGACCTGAATGGCAACGGAAGGCTGGACGGATGCCTGAGGGACCCGACTACGGGGACGAAAGTCTGCTTCCCTCCCGAGGGCGCGGTCGCGCCGTGGGACGGCCTCCTGCATTTCGGCGAGGACCGGGACCGGGATGGGCGCCTCACCCTGTATGAAGGCTGCGAGGGGAAGGACCACGAGGACCTCAATTGCAACGGCCTGATCGATGCCGAGGTGGACCTGAACAGGAACGGACTGGCAGACCCGAAGGAGGACACCGGCATCTTCTGCCAGGACCGCGTCTTCTGTCCCGACGGATACGAGCCAGGCACCCGGGGCAATGGCAGGCTCGACACCGAGGACAGGAACGGGGACACAATGCTGAACACCATGCCCGGGGCGGGAGCGACCCCCTTCCCGTTCTGGACGGACAAGGACGGCGACGGGATTCCCGACCCCGGGGAATTCCATGCCCCTCTGCCGCAAGACCGTGACTACCTCCTGAGCGTCAAAACCAATCGGATCTCCGGGCCCTTTTACTCCGATTATCGCGACAGCCGGACCCGGGACACCCTCAAGGAGGAGATCTCCGCCTACGCCGGCGACCTGATGGGAAGCCACGACCTGAAGATCGGAATGATCTTCGAGAAGGAGGGATTCGACAGGACCACCCACCAGCGCCCTTTCCTTCAGATCACCCCCCCCCGGGGGAACGCCTTCACCTTTGTCCCCGGGAAGGTGGGCGCCCTTCTCCCCACCCAAAACACCGTCGACAACATGGCGGAGAGCGATCACCTCGGGTTCTACCTGCAGGATTCCTACAAGCCGCTCCCGAACCTGGCCCTGGGGCTCGGGCTCCGTTTCGACCGGGAGGTGGTCCGCTCCCAGGGGTACGAGTCCTTCGACCCAGTGGCCCAGCGACAGGCGTTCGATCTCCTGATGGCCCTCAGGGGAATCGAGACGACGTCGGGAGACCTGGATGTGGACGGCGTCGTCGAGGTTGGGCTCCAGGGTGACCCGCTTTATGCCGCGCAGGACACCCGCTGGGCCGGCATCGAGTCGGCCCTGGTGGAGATTGCGCCGAGACGGTTGACCCGGCACAATTTTTTGACCAGCATCGAGTCGGCTCGGCTCGCGCGATTCGGGATCAGCGATCCGGACCTTCTTCTTAATGGTCACCCGCGGCAGCCGGAGGAGATTGAAATCAGCAACAACAACCTGGCGCCGCGGCTGAGTGTCTCCTGGGATCCCCAGAGTGACGGGAAGTCGAAGGTCTTCGCTTCGTGGGGGCGTTTCTATGGAAACCTTTTTCTGGAGACGGTGGTCGGGGAGCAGGGCCCGGACACCATCAGCCCCTACTACACCTACGACCAGGACGGCCTAAGTCCGTCCGGCTTGCCGGACAATCAGGCCGGCAGGACACTGGCGTTTCCCCCTCCATCGGCTTATCAAGTGGACCGCGGGTTGCGCACTCCCTTCACCGACGAGCTCACCGCGGGAATCTACCGGGAGATCGCCCCTGAGATCTCGATCTCCCTGACCTACGTCCGGCGGGACTACCGGGACCAGCTCCAGGATGTCGATGTGAACCACTCCACCCGCCGTGCCCCTCAGTGCAAAGGGAGGCCGACGTCTTCCGGGCTCTGCGACGATTTCGGAGTCTTCCTTACGCCATCAGGCTTTTTTTCCCCCCAGAGCGTTCCGGACGGCTACCCGGATCTCTTCGTCAACAACTTCAACTTCAACCAGATTTTTCGGGTGGGAAACTATAACGTTCAAGCCTACTCCAGTTATGAGGTGCATCTGACGCGCCGGCTGCGGCGGAAATGGCAGCTGGATGCCAGCTATGTCTATTCCCAGGCCACCGGCCAGGCGGAGTCGTTCCTCTCGGAAAGCGGGAGCGATCCCAGCCTCACCGAGCTGAAAAGCGGGTACCTCGCTTACGACCAACGCCACGTCGCCAAGCTTCATGCCGTCGCCTTCCTCCCTTCCGACTGGCAGATTGGCGGGGCCATCACCTGGTCCTCGGGGCTTCCCTTCAGCCTCGTGAACCGCGTCCGCTCGAGCGACGACGTCCTATACCCTCAGAACCGAACGCTTTTCGGGAGGCGGGATATCACCACCGGAAAGTTCTACGCGGAGTCGCGGAACATACACCGGAACCACGCGGTTTACGACATCAACGTCCGGACCCAAAGGAATTTCGTCATCGGGCACATGTCCGCCGGCGCCTTCTTCGAAGTCTTCAATCTCCTCAACACCGACGATCTCCGGATTACGGAAATCGACAACTCGGTGGATAGCCTCCAGGCTGAGGAGACCCGCCGCTTCGGACGGCGCTTCCAAATCGGCATCCAGATGGACTTCTAACGTCGGATGCCTTGGTCCACGCGCACTGTGAGCCAAGCCTCCAGGGCTAGTCGAACAGGGCGAGCTGGCGGCTTCCTTTGGGAGTGAGGCGGAGCCGGCGGGTCTTCTCGAGCCGGGTGAACTTCTCGAGAGCGGCTTTGAGGTAGCGATCGGTCTCGGGATCCTGCAGCGCGCGGCCCAGGGCTTCGGAGTCGAGCGAGGCGAAGCGCTCGTACTGGCCCATCTCCTTCAGGACCATCTCCAGCCCCTTGCGGCCCGTGTCGCCCGGGGCCGGGAAGTGGGGACTGTCCTCCTCGAGCAGGCGGACTTCATCTTTCGTGCCGGCCAGCACCGAGGCCTTCTCCCGCTCCATCTCGGCGAAGATCGCCTCGCGCACCTTGAGAATCTCCTTCTCGGCGGAATGCTGGCCCGCCTCCAGCTGCGCGAGCCGATCGACGAGCTGCACGCCGGAGTCTTGCAGGAATTCGTTGGCCGGAAGCGGCGCCACCTTCATCCGGTGCTTCCAGAGGGGACAGATCTCCTGGTATTCGCACCAGCGGCACAGCGCGCTCTCGGTCGGCGGGAAGTCCCGCGCCGACTCGACCCGGTGAATCAGGTCGAGGGTCTTCGATTTCAAGCTCTCCAGCGCGCCGGGATCCCGGGCGGAGCGGAATTCGTGATTGAAGGCGAGATAGTGCCAGACGAGCCGGACCTCGCGCGCGTCACGGAACTTCCGCTCGACGCCGAGCTGATATAGAGGAAGCTGCCGGTCGTTCTCCAGGTCGTCGGCGGAGGGCAGGGAGTTCCCCGTCTTGTAGTCGTGGACCTCGTAGACTCCCGGCTCGAGCCGCACGATCCGATCGACGTACCCCTCCAGACGGTACTGCCCCGCCGCGTCGAGAGGAATCCCCAGCTTCTCCTCGAGCCCGAGCGTGACCCCGTCCCCGAAAGGGTGGTACGTCTTGTAGAAGTCGGTGATGCACCGCTCCCCCACCTTGCGGTAGTGATCGGCGGTGTATTCCTTCTTCACGATGCGGATCTTGTCGGAGTGCTGCCGCTCCCAATTCCGGTGATACAGGGAGGTCAGCTCCTCCAGGGACGGGGTCCGCTCCATCTGAAGATCCCGGTACAGCTTCTCCAGGGCCTCATGGACACGGTTCCCCATGAAGGCTTCGATCCCCTGAACGTCGCGGCGAATCCGATCGACGTACCGGTAGCGATACTGGAGCTTGCACTTTTCGAAGGACGCGAGACGGGAATGGGAGTAGGTCGGCATCCTGGCTCCGGCGCCCGATCAGGCGCCTTGGGGAGCTTCCTTCTGCAGCGACGCTTTGTATCCGGCCTTCTCGACCGCCTTCACGAGCGCCTCGGGGGTCGTCTTCCCCTTCTCGTAGGTCACCTGTGCCTCGTTCTTCTCCAGGCTCACCTCGGCTTTCGTCACTCCCGGGACCTTCTCCAGCGCGGCCTTCACGCCGTTGGCGCATCCCGAGCAGGTCATTCCCCGGACGCTGATCTTCACGTCCAGGTTCGCCTTCGCCTCTTCACCCGCATAAACCCCCGCGGCGAGCAGGCCAAAGGCCAGTACCGTGAATCCGATCAGGGCGTTGCGCTTGGTCATCGACATCCTCCCAAGGAAAAAGTGCGCTTACTCATGATACCAAAGGAACCGCCCCGGCGCTCACTCGAAGATCCCGAAAAAGGATGTCGGGTCTTGGTCTCGAAGAGGATCATTTGATCCGGTTGTAGGTCAGATCGTACTCGGTGGTCCAGGTCTTTCCGCCGTCGGTCGACTGCTCCGAGAACTGGCGGACCTTATCAGGCCCGAGATTGAAGAAGCTCAGGCGCCGCTTCAGCGTCGTGCCGTCCGCCTGCTTCTTCTCGGCGCGGAATCGCAGGACCCCGTCCTTGTATTCGCCGTCCGTGAACTCGATGGCGTCCCCCTGGTTGTCGATCCAGGTCTGCTGCCATCTTCCCTTGATCTTGTCGTAGAGGTTGAGGCTTTTCCCCGTCCCGCCCCGGGCGTCCGTCCAGTTCTCGATCAGGGCGCAGCCTCCGAGGACGAGGTCGATGGTGTTGGTCCCAGCCTGATCGCCGGCGGGAGTCCTGACGTCCCACTTCCCCACCCAGAAATCGAACTGCCGCGCCTCCGGAAGGTGGGCGCACGGCTCCTCGTTGACCTTCACCTTCTCCAGGATCGACTGGAAGCGGGCCTCGTCCTTCAGCGACTTGAGATCGTCGTCCGATTCCATCTTCTCCGCCTGGGCGAATCCGGCCTGCGCCGCCTTGTCCAGCCATTCCAGCGCGTCGGCGCGGCGCCCCGACAGCGCGAGCGCGGTCGCCAGGTTGTACATCACGAACGGATTGTGGCCGATCGCCTCCGCTTTCCGATAGGCCTCGATGGCCTGGGGAAGCTGGCCCAGGTGGTGCCGGCAGGCACCCAGGCGGGACCAGGCGCGCCCATTGCCCGGCTCGCGCTTCGCCAGGTCTTCATAGACCCGGGCGGCGCCGGCCCAATCCTCCTTCTGGTACAGCGCGTCGGCTTGCTGCACCGAGCTGGCCGGAGCGGCCTGCTCGGCAAAGGCGCAAGGAGTACCGGCAAACAGGAGACAGATCAGGACGGGAATGACTGTTTTCTTCGTCACGGATGGCCTCCGGGTCTGGGGCGAACCCCTGGGATGCGAGGGATCCGGGAAAGGGGGCGATGCCTCCACAAATGCCGGCAGCGTATCATCGGATTCCCCACAAGCGATCCGCCATTCGCCGCCAGGCGCGGGGAATTCCCCGCGATCCTTCACTGGCCCGAACCGCCACATCCGAAGCGAACCCCGGCCACGACCCGGGGGATCGACGGTGCGATTCGAAATCCTGCGCCCGCGGAACAGCCGAGTCGTCTTACGGAAGCGGCCGGTCCGTCACGGCCGGGTTTCGGCGTCACTCTCGACGAGCCATCGTGCTGCCGCGTTGGACCGAGATTCCAGGAGCCCGCGTGCTTCGCCTTGAGAGGTCAGCGGATCGGTGGAATTCCCCTGGCTTTCTGACACACTAGAGCTTACGGACAAGCCTTCTTCGTCCAACCGCACTGAAATTGCGGCCTTGCTTGTCATATGAACGCCTGCTTCGGGCCACCCATGGTGCAGGCGTCGATTCGCCGGCCGGCGCTCGTCACCCGGCACCGGTGTACGTTTCGAGAAGGAGCATGCCCGCTTTGCCACGCCACCGGACTCCGGCCGTTCCCGTGCAGCCGGCAAATCCGCTCCCAGGCGGGGATCGCCTGTCATATGAGGGCGCTCCCGAAGCCACTCATGCCACGAGGGAGACGGAAATCACGGACGGGCCGCTCGACACGGCCGTCACGGAAGAGGCGCTCTCGGTACTCCACCCGGCCGCCTTCGGCTGGGCGCTGGCCTGCTGCAATCGGGATCGGACGCTGGCCGAAGAGGTTTCCCAGATGGCGTATCTCAAGATTCTCGCAGGGGAGGCCCGGTTCGACGGGCGATCCTCCTTCAAGACCTGGCTCTTTGGCGTCATTCGGCGCACCGCCGCCGGCGAGCGGCGCAAAGCCTGGCTCAGTCTGTCGCGGCTTACCCGGTTCGCGCGCGGGCGTCCCGTTCCGGGTCCGGCCGCGAGCCCTGAAGCCGAGACCATGAGGGCTCGGGAGGCAAGCCGGCTCGTAAGCGCTCTGACGGCGCTTTCCCGCCGCCAGCAGGAAATCCTGCATCTCGTCTTCTATCAGAGCCTGACGTTGGCGGAGGCGGCCGCTATTATGGGCGTCTCGATCGGCACGGCCCGGATCCACTACGATCGCGGCAAGCAACGCCTCCGGGCGATGCTGTCGTCCGATTCGGCGCCGGGAGATTCCCGATGACCAAGCGCCTCGAGGATCCGGATCGGGAGCTGCGCGAGCGCTTCGAAGCCCTTCGCGCGTCCGACGCGGCCGAGGTCGGCCCGTTCGAGAGCCTCCGGCGCGGCGCCCTCCGGCGGCTGAAACGCCGAGGCCGGATCGGGATCAGCCCGCGCCGCGCCTTCCTCGCTGCGGCGAGCGCCACGGCGATGCTGTTGGTTGTCGCGCTTGTGGTCCGTTCTCGCTCGCAGCGCCCTTCCATCGAAGAGGCGATCGCCCAGGCGCGAGAGCTGCAAAGCTGGACCGCTCCGACCGATTCCCTGATGACGGCCGCCGATCTTGCGGCCAGGGGAGCTTCCGGGTCGGCCTCCGAATCCGGAAGCGCGGTGGATTCTCAGGCCGACGCCTCGTCTTCGGATTCGCGATGAAACCCCCGATTCAGACAAGGAGGAACCGATGAAACGACTGTTTGCAATAGCGCTGATCCTGGCGGCCGTCACCGGGGCCGCCGGCGCCGCCGGGCCGGGCCTGCGAGGTCCTCATCATGGTCCGGACGGACCGGGACACCTTTGGGGAGGCGGCTTCGGCGCGTCCCTCTTCCCGCCCGATTTCGTCCTCGCCAATCAATCCAAGATTGGACTGACCGACGAGCAGATTCTTGCCATCACCAAGGAAATCGGAGTCACCCACGACAAGATGGGGCCTGTGCACGAGGACCTCAAGAACCTGTCGGACCAACTGCGCACGCTCCTCGACGCCCCGCAGGTCGACGAGAAGGCGGCACTGGCGCTCGCCTCGCAGCTGATGGATCTCGAGAAGCAGGCCAAGACGGCCCACATCCGGCTGATGATTCGCGTCAAGAACGAGCTCACCGCTGAGCAGCAGGACAAACTCCGCGATCTTCGGCCGCAGCATCCTCCGAGGCCCGACGATTCTCCCGGGTCTGGATCCTCCTTCTGATGCCTCTTGCTTCCGAACGAGAACGGAGCCCGGTGCCTTCCGGGCCCCGTTCTCGCCTTCGTCGAAGGCGCCGACTGGGGGGGAAACGGCGGGCAGGCTCCGCGCCCTGCCTGGAGCCTGCCCGGAGGAACCGTCACGCCGCCCGCTGGAGCGTCGGCGCGACGGAGAGGGGTCCCTTCAGCGAACCTGGATGTTCCCTCCCCCGATGCGATGAGGTCCGAAATTCGGATTGGGAACGCGGTCGCTGTTGCAGAAGCGGATGTTCGTCGCCTCGTCGCCGAAGGCTGGCAGGGAGCTCGAGTCGGTCCAGCCCATTGATCCCTCGCCATTGTCCATCGACTGGAACCAGATGAAGGTCCCGACCGGGAAGGTGGGATCGGTGGAGAAATCGACACGGCCGCCCCACTTCGCGCGGTTCTGCGTCAGAGCGGGAACCTCCGACGTTCGCGGCAGGACCGGGGTGTCGTAGATCCCCATGCAGGTCACCGGGCCAGCGAACTTGAAGACGGTGCCATCGGCCGCCTGCTCGTAGTTGTACCATCCCGTCACGGTGCCGTCCGCGTCCCGCTTGGCGTTGAACGTCAGGCGGTTCTCGATGTCGGTCGTGGTGCCGAAAATCCCACCGTTGAAATCCTTCGGGATGATGAACCAGTACCCTCCGGTCGCAATCGCCACCGGCTTGTTGCCCGTCGCCGAGCCCTCCGCCTGCGTCGTTTCAGCCGGATCGGAGACTGTGCGGGCTCCCGCCGGAAGCGCCGTGAACACCACGACGAGCGTGAAGAGCAGGATCTGGGGCCAGAATCTGTTGCGCATCGATTCCTCCTCCGTCTGAGTTTGATGCGATACGGGTTTCTTCTCTGGGGGCCTCTAATACGGGGCGTGAGGAGAGGAGGCAATCGATTGCTGAGGAGACTACGGTTCTTCCGCACGAGGGTACGTTTCGCCGGGACGAGAATGGAGAGAAAGGCGCTTCACTCGGCCTGTCCGGGCCCCTTCCGGACCGGTTCGACGCTCCGGAGCGGGGAGGCGCCACGCCCTGCCGGCCGAGGGTCAGAGCCGGAGCGTTCGCATTGCTCGCGGGCCCAGCGTACCGCGGCGCGTGACGAGCCCAGCGGCCCGGACCACCCGGAGGCGGTACAATCGAGCCGATGCACATCTTGGAAAAGAGCGCCGCTCCCCTGCCCGCGGACGTACCGCGTCCAGCCCGGCTCGTTCTCACGGTGCTGGGAGTGTGGCTCTTCCTCGGCCTCTTCATGGGGGTGCAGTTCTACCTGAACGCCACCGCCGCCGGAAAGCCGGCCTCGCTCGGAATGGCGATCTGGATGTCGGTCCAGAAGTACCTCATCTATGCCGGTCTCACGCTTCCCGTGCTCTGGCTCTGCCGGCGCTACCCGCCGACGTCGAAGCGGTGGGTGCTCCCCCTGTCGGTGCATCTTCTCGGAGTGACCGTCTTCGTGGCGCTGTACGTGGCGCTTCGGTTGCTGTTCCGGACGGTGGTCGACCGCAACACGCTCCAGCCGCTGCCGGCCTCGTGGGAGACGGCGCAGTCACTGGTTCGCTCGAATCTCTTCGAGCTGTTCACCATGTACGCGACGATCGCCATCGCCGCCCTGGCCCTCCAGTACTACCGGCAAGGCCGGCAGCGCGATCTCCGTGAAGCCGAGCTGAAGCAGAAGATGGCGGAATACGAGCTGCAGGTCCTGAAGCTCCAGCTTCACCCGCACTTCCTGTTCAACGCCATGAACGGCATCTCCACCCTGATGAGCCGGGACGTGAAGACGGCCCAGGTGATGCTCGTCCGGCTCAGCGAGCTGCTGCGGATGGCCCTGTCCCATTCCACCGCGAACGAAGTTTCCCTGCGCGACGAGATCGAGTTCGTGAAGGCCTACCTCGAGATCGAGCGGATGCGCTTCGGGGACCGCCTGCGCGTGGAGATGAAGATCGATCAGGCGAGTCTCGACGCCCGCGTGCCGAACATGATGATCCAGCCGCTCGTCGAGAACGGCATCCATTACGGCATCGCCCGGATCCGATCGGGCGGCAGCCTCGAGCTGGCCACGAGGCGCGCCGATGGGCGGCTGAGGATCGTGATCGTCAACGACGGGCCGCTCGGGAGTCTCGAAAAGACGCACAGGTCGGGCGTCGGGCTGGGGAACGCGCGCTCGCGCCTGGTGCAGCTCTACGGCTCCGCCTACGAGCTCCGGCTCCTGGACCGCCCCCAAGGCGGCGCCGAGCTGCACCTCGACATCCCCTTCCGGGGCCCGGAGGGCGGCGCGGCCGGGGAGAAATCGTGAGCGGAAGAATTCGATTCCTGATCGTCGACGACGAGCCGCTGGCCCGGGAGGCAATTCGGTCTCTCGCCGCGGCCGATCCCGAGCTGGAGATCGCCGGAGAGGCCGGCGACGGGAACGCGGCGATTCAGGCGATCGAGGCGCTGCGGCCCGACCTCCTGTTCCTGGACGTGCAGATGCCGGAGGTCGACGGCTTCGAGGTCCTCGAAGAGCTGTCCGCCCGGGGCGGCAAGCTGCCCGTCACGGTCTTCGTGACGGCGCACGATCAGCACGCGCTGCGCGCCTTCGAGGCCCATGCTTTCGACTACCTGCTGAAGCCGATTCACGAGGCGCGCTTCCGCGAGTCGGTTTCCGCCGCCAAGGCGCGGATCGCGGCGGACAGCGGCCGCGACGCGGCCGAGCGCCTGGGCCGCCTGCTGGCCGAGAACGCCATGACCTCCCGCCGGCCGCGTCGCCTTTCGGTGAAAGGCAACGGACGCATCTCGCTGGTCTCCGTGGACGAGATCGAATGGATCGAGTCGGAAGGGAATTACGTGAGGCTGCACCTCTCCGGGCAATCGCATCTCCTGCGGGAGACGATGAACGGCATCGAGTCCCGGCTCGACCCGGAGCATTTCATGCGCATCCATCGCTCCGCCATCGTCAACGTGAACTTCATCCAGGAGCTCCGCCCGTGGTTCACCGGCGAGTACATCGTCCGGATGCGGAGCGGCAAGGAGCTGACGCTGACGCGCAGCCATCGGGACGCGCTCCGCCGGCTGATCGGCGACGATCGCGCCCTCCCGCCCCAAGACTCCCACTCCTGAGCGCCTGCCTCGAGCTTCCCGGCCGTCCCGCGGGCTTCAAAGAGGGTAGACTGCCTCTTCGACTCCTGGAGGGTTCGTGCCGATTCGCCCCGTCCGTCCGCTCCTTCTGCTGCTGTCTCTGTTCACACTCGGATGCGAGGCGGCGCTGTCGGTGGGCGCCCCATCCGGAGGGACGTGGAAGGATCTCCCGGGCGCCCCGCCTTTCGAGCTCTCTCTCATCCGCCGCCTGGAGGCGGCGGTCACGAGCCGCGGGCCGGGTTATCGGCCGCGATCGCGCCACCTGAATCGGGACGGATCGGCCGTCTACACAAACCGTCTCATCCTGGAGGCGAGCCCTTACTTGATCCAGCACGCCCACAACCCCGTCAACTGGTATCCCTGGAGCGACGAGGCGTTCGAGACCGCCCGGTCCACGGGGCGGCCCGTCCTGTTGAGCGTCGGGTACTCCACGTGCCATTGGTGCCACGTCATGGAGGAGGAATCGTTCGAGGACGAGGAGATCGCCGGGTTCCTCAACGCCCATTACGTCGCCGTCAAGGTCGATCGCGAGGAGCGCCCCGACCTGGACGGAGTGTACATGGCGGCGGTCCAGTCCCTCGCCGGGGGCGGCGGCTGGCCGATGACCCTCTGGCTCACGCCCGATCGGAAGCCGTTCTACGGCGGGACCTACTTCCCCGCCCGCGACGGAGATCGCGGCAGCGCCATCGGGTTCCGGACTCTGCTCGAGAAGCTCGCCGCGGCCTACAACGCGCCCGGGAACTCCCTCGCCAGGCGGGCCGAAGAAGTGACGCGGGCGCTGCAGGCCGATCTGGCCGCCGCTTCCCCGGGCAATCTTCCCGGAGCCGCCATCCTCCGCGGGGCGGCGGAAATCTATCGCGCCCGGTTCGACCCGGAGAACGGCGGGCTCGCCGGGCCGATGAAGTTCCCCAGCGGGTTGCCGATTCGATTCCTCCTGCGCCATCACCGGCGCACCGGAGACGAAGCGTTCCTGAAGATGGCGGTCCTGACGCT
Source organism: Candidatus Polarisedimenticolia bacterium (assembly GCA_036004685.1). Classification (NCBI taxonomy): domain Bacteria; kingdom Pseudomonadati; phylum Acidobacteriota; class Candidatus Polarisedimenticolia; species Candidatus Polarisedimenticolia bacterium. The sequence continues at coordinate 88,060 of DASYRE010000043.1, forward strand.
CCAGAAGATGGCGGCCGGCGGGATCCACGATCAGCTGGGAGGGGGATTCCACCGCTATTCCACCGATCCCCGTTGGCTCGTCCCGCACTTCGAGAAGATGCTCTACGACAACGCGCTCATCGCGCTCGACGCGCTGGAGGCCTATCAGGCCACGGGCCGCGAGGAGTTCGCGCGGATCGCCAGGGAGGTCTTCGCTTATGCCCAGGGCGAGATGTCCTCGCCCCGAGGAGGCTTCTATGCCGCGACCGACGCCGACAGCCCCGGCCCCGGCGGCCGGCGCGAGGAGGGCCGCTTCTTCACCTGGACCCCGGAGGAGATCGACGCCGCCGTCGGCAAGGCGCGCGGCGACCTGGTGCGCCATTACTACGGCGTGACGCCGCGCGGGAATCTCGACGGGCGGAGCGTCCTGCACGTCGCGACGCCCCTGGAGGACGCGGCCCGGCGCCGGGGGATCTCACCCGAGAAGGCCCGGAGCGAGCTGGAGGCGGCGAAGGAGCTGCTCGAGGCGGCGCGCCGGAAGCGGCCCCCGCCTTTTCGGGACGAGAAGATCCTCGTCGCCTGGAACGGGCTGATGATCTCCGCCTTGTCGCGCGGCGGGCTCGTCCTCGGCGAGGATGCCCTGACCCGGCGCGCGGCGCGGTGCGCCGACCTTCTGCTGCAAAGCGCCCGGCGCGGCGGCCGGCTTCTGCGCGCCGTCCCGGAGGCGGGGGCGCCGCGCGACGGCACGCTGAGCGATTACGCCTTCCTGATCGCGGGACTCCTCGATCTCTACGAGGCTTCGGGGGATCCCCGGCGCCTTCGGCAGGCGCTCGACCTCGATGCGGTCCTCGCCAAGCACTACGAGGACCCCGCCAGGGGCGGCTTCTTCCTGACGGCCGACGACGGGGAGAAGCTTCTGGCCCGGGAGAAGCCCGCCTACGACGGCGCCGAGCCGTCGGGGAACTCGGTGGCCGTCATGAACCTCCTCCGCCTCCATGAATTCACGACCGAGGATCGATTCCGCGAAAGGGCGGTCCGCGCCTTGAGATCGCAGGCCAAGCTCCTCGCCGACTCCCCCGCCGCCCTCTCGGAGATGCTGCTGGCCGCGGACTTTCTCCTCGATACTCCCCGCGAGATCGTCTTGATCGCCCCTTCGAAAAGGCAAGACGCCGCCCCCTTCCTGGCCCGCCTCGCCGCCATGTATGCGCCCAACCGCGTCCTGGTCGTGGCGGCCGAGGGAAGAGATCTGGAGGAACAGGAAAAGCTGGTCCCTTACCTCGAAGGAAAGAAGACCCTGCGCGGCAAGACGACCGCGTACGTATGCGAGAGGCGGGTCTGCCGCCTGCCCACGACGGATCCGGCGGCGTTCGGCCGTCTGCTCGAGAAAGTCGAGCCCCTTCCCGCGCCACCCGCCCTCGAGACGCCGGGCCGGATCGACGGGGATCCGTAATGAGGGGCGTGCCGGATGGGCCCGAGCCGGTTTAGAATCGCTTTCCGGGGGGAACATGAAGGTCTCCTTCGTCATCCCGACCCTCGACGAGCAGGACTGGATCGGGCCGCAGGTCGGACGCTGCCTCGCTCTCTCACCGGCGCCCGAGGTGATCGTCTCGGACGGCGGCAGTGCCGACGCCACCGCGGAGCGGGCGCGGGCCTCCGGGGCGCGATTCCTGCGCGCCACGCGGCGCGGGCGCGCGCCGCAGATGAACGAAGGCGCCCGGGCGGCGGCCGGCGACGTCTTCGTCTTCCTGCACGCCGACGTGCGGCTGGGCCCCGAAGCCTACGGGGAGCTTCGGGAGGCTCTCCAGGATCCTCACGTCCTCGGCGGGGCGTTCCGGAGACGCTTCGATTCGCCGTCGCGCCTGCTGCGGCTCGGTTGCCGGCTCGCCGACCTGCGCGGACGCCGGATCGGAGTGTTTCTCGGGGATCAGGCGATCTTCGTCCGGAAGAGCGCCTTCTTCCAGCTCGGCGGGTTCCGGGAGATCCTCCTGTTCGAGGACGTCGAGTTCTCCCGGCGCATGCGGCGCCATGGGAAGACCCTGCTTCTGTCGGAGGAGGTCATCGCCTCCAGCCGGCGCTTCGATCACGAAGGGAATCTGGGCCGGCTCACGAAGAACGTCTGGCTCACGGCGCTCTACCTTGCCGGCGTCCATCCCGATCGTCTGGCGCGACGTTACTATCCCGACCTTTGCGGTCAGGCCTACTCTTCCGCCGCCGGCCGGGAAGGCCGATGAGCCGGCCGTCCAGCGGCGGGAGCGGCCGAGGGGAAGGGATCTACAACGTGGTGGTCCTCGGCGCCGGGACCGCGGGCCTGGTGACGGCGGCGGGCAGCGCCGGCCTCGGCGCCCGCGTGGCCCTCGTCGAGCGCGGCAAGATGGGAGGCGATTGCCTCAACTTCGGCTGCGTCCCCAGCAAAGCCCTCATCCAGTCTTCCCGCCTCGCCGATCGGATCCGGCACGCCGATCGGGTCGGCCTCGAGCCCCGGGACCCTCAGGCCGACTACGCCCGCGTCATCCGGCGGATGAAGTCGGCGCGCGCGCGGATCGAGCCGCACGATTCCGCCGAGCGCTTCGAGTCGCTCGGCGTCGACGTGTTCGCCGGAGAGGCCCGGCTGGAATCGCCGCACGCCGTGCGCGTCGGAGACCGCGTTCTCCGAACGCGCCACGTCGTCATCGCGACCGGCGGCCGCGCCGCAGTGCCGCCGATCGAAGGACTCCCGGAGGCCCGCCCGTTCACCAACGAGACCTTCTTCGAGAATGAAGCGCTGCCCCGCCGGCTGGCGATCCTGGGAGGCGGGCCGATCGGCTGCGAGATCTCGCAGGCCATGGCCCGCCTCGGCTCGCGCGTCACGCTTCTCGATCGCGGCGACCGGGTCCTCCACCGCGAGGATGCGGACGCCGCCGAGGCTCTTCAAGAGTCGCTGCGCGCCGACCGGGTCGATCTTCGTCTGGGGGCGCGCGTGATCCGGGTCGAGCCGGGAGAGGCGGCACACCGGGTGCGGCTCGAACGGGGCGGGCGCGAGGAGAGCCTGGAGGCCGACGCGATCCTGCTCGCCGCCGGCCGCCGCCCGAACGTCGAGAACCTGGGCCTGGAGGCGGCCGGCGTCGCGTTCGATCAGCGCGGCGTCCGGGTCGATCGCTGGCTCCGCACCACGCGCCCGAACATCTTCGCGGCGGGCGACGTGGCCGGCAGCCATCAGTTCACCCACTTCGCCGAATACCAGGCGCGGATCGTCGTGCGCAACATTCTCCTGCCGCGGCTTTTCGGCCTCCTGCACGCGCGGGCCGACGATTTCGTGCTTCCCTGGTGCACCTTCACCGAGCCGGAGGTGGCGCGCGTCGGCCTGAACGAGCAGGAGGCCCGCGCCCAAGGGATCCCGCACGACGTGCATCGCTTCGACTTCAAATCGCTCGACCGGGCCATCCTCGACGCGGCCGACACCGGCTGGGTGAAAGTGCTGACCGTTCCGGGAAAGGACCGGATCCTCGGCGCGACGCTGGTGGGGGAAGGAAGCGGAGAGATGATCCACGAGCTGGTGGTCGCGATGCGCCACGGCATCGGCCTCGGCGCGCTTTCGGGGGCCATCCACGTCTATCCGACGCTGTCGCAGGCGATCCAGCGCGCCGGGGACGCCTACCAGAAGACGCGCCTGACCGCGGCGGCCCGCCGTGCCTTCTCCTGGCTCTACGCGCGGCGGCGCAGATCGGCGGGCATCCCGTGAAACGCTCGCAGCTCCTCCTCCGCATCTTCGTTCCGGCGCTTCTGATCGCCGCCGTCGTCGCCGGAATCCGGTTCCTCCCGATCGAGGACTACCTCGATCGGTTCCTCACCTGGGCTTCCGGCACCGGCTTCCCGGGAATGGCCGTGTTCGTCCTGGTCTATGTCGCGGCGGCCGTCCTGTTTCTTCCCGGCTCGATTCTGACCGTCGGGGCGGGAGCGATCTTCGGCTTGCTCTGGGGAACTATCTCCGTCAGCATCGGGGCCACGCTGGGCGCCGGCGCGGCGTTCCTGATCGGCAGGTATCTGGCGCGTAAACGGGTGGAGCGCTGGGCGGCGGAGAATCCGAAGTTCGCCGCCATCGACCGGGCGGTCGGCCGGGAAGGCGGGCGGATCGTCCTCTTGACGAGGCTCAGCCCCCTGTTTCCTTATAACCTCTTGAATTACCTGTTCGGTCTGACGCGCGTCGGTTTCTGGCCGTATCTCGCCGCCAGCTGGATCGGCATGCTTCCGGGGACGGTCCTTTACGTCTATCTCGGCGTGGCGGGCCGCGCCGTCGCCAGGACGGCAGCCGGACCGGGAATCGGCAACGGCTGGGAGGCGATCTTTTGGAGCGTCGGGCTGGCGGCGACCTTGCTCCTTACGTTTTTCTTGACGCGGCTCGCCCGGCGGGCCCTCTCGGAGGAACGGCGATGAGCCACGACCGTTCAGGCGCGCCAGCCCTGCTCCGCGGTCGCGAGCCGCGCCGCGGCGGCGCGTCAGCCCCGCGATGGCGCGCCGGATTGTGGCTGGCGCTGGTTCCCTGGCTCTTGCCCGCCCAGATCGCCTGCCAGGCCCCGAAGGCCGTCGCGCTTCAAGGGGGCGCGGCCGAAGCAATCCGTAAGGGAATCGAATCGGGAAAGCTTGGGATGAACCATGATGCCTTCGATCGAATCCTCCAGCACCATGTCCTCGATTTAGGAAGGCGCTTCGACTATCGCGGGCTCCAGAGGCATCGCGAGGATCTCGATCGCTACCTGGGGGAAGTGGGCGACGCGCGTCTCTCCGACCTCGGCCGCGACGAGCTGGCGGCGCTCCTGGTGAACGCCTACAACGCTTATACCATCCAGTCGATTCTCGAGACGCTCACCCCGGCGCAGCCCGAAGGCGTGAAGAGCATTCGCGACATCCCGGGAGTCTTCGACGCTCCGACCCACCTGGTAGGAGGGTTCAAGCTGAGCCTGAACAACATCGAGCACAACCTCTTGCGGCCGCTCTTCAAGGATCCCCGCATCCACTTCGTCGTGAACTGCGCCTCCATCAGCTGCCCGCCGCTTCCTTCCGAGGCGCTCAAAGGGGGGCAGCTCGAGTCGCAGCTCGAGTACGCCGCCCGCTCCCTCCTCTCCTCGCCCGATTACGTGCGGATCGAGGACGGGAAGCTGAAGGTGACGAAGCTTCTGGAATGGTACGGATCGGATTTCACGACTCGGGGATTCCACGGCGCGGGGGCGAGCCTTCCCGCCTACCTCCGGAAATATGCCTCGGAGGAGGTCGTGCGGCTCATCGACTCGGCGGGCGGCGCCCCTCCCATCGCTTTCCTCGACTACGACTGGTCCTTGAACCGTTCGAACCAGATCCCGCTTCAGGATCAGCCCTTCTAAGCGCATTGGATGGGCTCCGGGCCGGCTCTCGAACTGAAGGTAAGCGTCGTTCGGTTGGATTCCCGCGCGCCGAAATCAAAGAGGCTCAGACGACTCGACTCTCGTATGCGCGACAGATCTGACAATCGACACATCCGCCTCCACTCCCAGAATCTCCTTGACTCCCCGCGCCGATCGCCGTACGTAGAAATCACACGACAACCTTCCTGGTCGAGACTCTTCTTATGGAGGTCCCTCATGAAGAAGAGCAGGACACGGTTCTTCCTTTCCGTCTCGTGGTTCCTCACTTTTGCGGCATTTCTCTGCGCCCTGGCCTACGCGGCGACCAGCGTCCAATTTGGACCGAACATCCGGCTGGGGGGGTTCGGAAACCGTCAGGTGGAGACCTCCATCGCGGCGAATCCGGCCGACTCCAGGAATCTCGTCCTTGGGTTCATGGACACGTTCCCCGCCGGGAGCGATCCGCGCCAGACGTGCCAGAGTGCTTTCACGACCAACGGCGGCGCCACTTACACTCTCGGTGGCACCTCCCCTCTCCAGCGGCTTCCGACCGCGACCGGCATCGCCTGCGTCGACCCTTCGTTGACTGCCGATCTCGCGGGCAATTTCTACTTCGCCTACCTCAACTTCAATCTTGGTCTCCCGGTGCCGGCTGACCTTTTCGTGGCCAAATCGACAGACGGAGGCAGGACTTTCCCCACTTACACCGTCGCGGTAGCGGGCAATGATTCCGTCAACGAGCCCGACAAGCCCTATATCGTCGCCGACGTCGGTAACGGGAGCCCTTTCAAAGGATCTCTGTACTTGAGCTACACGGACCTGGCAGTCGGCTACTCGATCCGGATCGTGTCCTCGCGTGACGGAGGTCACACCTGGTCGAGTCCCGTGCGGATCACGAACGACACCATGGGTTCCAACATTTTCCAGGCGAGCGTGCCCGTCGTGGCATCCGACGGCACGATCTACGTCTTCTTCTCCAACTTCACGTTCGGAGTGAACGGCTCCTTGAGCATCCAGTTCTCCAAATCCAGTGATGGCGGGATCTCGTGGAGCGCTCCGTCCTCCGTGGCTTCCCACCTCCCCAGCCCGGGCCTTTTCGTCCTCGATAACGGAGACCCCAATTTCGGAGAGGTCGCCGACTTCGGGGTGGGCTCGAACAGCTTTCCGAGTCCGGCCGTCGCGCCCGACGGCACGCTCTACGTGGCCTGGGCAGACTTTCCAGAAGGCTCCTGCAAAAGGATCGGCGGCAGCGATCGTCCGTCTTGCGGCAACGCCGACGTCAGGCTCTCCGTCAGCCGGAATGGAGGCAACTCCTGGACGGCGCCGGTGAAGGTGAGCGACGACAGCGGTTCGGGGACGGATCAGTTCTTTCCATGGATCGCCGTCCATCCGACGGGTTGCTGAGTCTCACCTGGCTGGACAAGAGGCTCGACCCGAACAACGTCGACTACAACGCGTTCTACGCCAACACGTCCGACGGCATCGTCTTCCTGCCGAACGTGAGGCTCTCCTCAGCCAAGTCTTCCCTCGGGGGGAGAGGGTTTATCGGAGACTATCTCGGCATCGCGGCGACCGCGGACTCGGTCCATCCGGTCTGGATGGACATTCGGTCCAACCAGGTCGAAATCTTCACCATTCGGGGGATTCTGACGCACTGAGCGGCGACGTTTCAGGGAATCCGCGGTCGTCGATGGGCAGGACCGGTCGTGGAACGGAACGTCGCCCGGAGTCCTTGGGCGATCTGAGGTGGCCAGACCGCGCCGAGGCTCGGTACGGTCGTTCTGTTCAGGGCTCTCTTCGGCGGCTTTTCATCCCCGACTTCTCCTCCAACTCCTCGATCGTCTTCGGCCAGTCTTCCCTGAGAAGGCGCGACAACGCACGGTCGGCGAGAACCCGTCCTTCGGTCTGGCAGCGCGGACAGTAGTTGCACTCGTTCTTCGCGTAGACGATGCGCTGGACGAGGGTGCCGCAATCCGGGCAGGGCTTGCCGAATCGCCCGTGGACCGCCATCTCCTCGCGGAAAGCGGTGACCTGCTCCGGGAACTTCTCGCCGGCCTCCCGGCGCAGCCGATCGGTCCACTCCGTCAGCGTCGCGACGGCCGCGTCGCGCAGGCGTCCCGCCTCTTCATCGGTGAGGCGGCCGGTGAGCCGTACGGGAGAGAGGCGCGCGCGGTGCAGCATCTCGTCGGAATAGGCGTTGCCGATCCCGCTGAAGAGCCGCGGGTCGGTGAGGGCCCGCTTCAAGGTGTGGTTTTCCCGGCGAAGCGCGTCGATGAACTCGCCCGCCCGGCTTTCGAGGACTTCGAGCCCGCCGCGCGACAGAGCCGCAAGCGACGCGTCGCCGCGCGCCACGTGCAGCGACGCGCGCTTCTTCGAGCCCGCCTCGGTCAGGAGAAGCGTCCCGTCGGGGAAGTCGAAGGCGGCGAGACCGAAGCGGCGCGGGATCTTCATGCCGCGCTTCTTCCAATGGAGCCTTCCGGCGATCATCAGGTGCAGCACCAGGAAGAGATCCGGCTCGATCTCCAGGACGATGCGCTTGCCAAGGCGCCGGACACCTTTCACCGTGCGTCCCCGGACCGCCGCGAGCGGCGGATCGACGGAGCGCAGGAGGAAGGGGCTCGCCAGCCGGACCTCCCGCAGCTCGCGATCTTTCACGCGCCGCTCCAGGGCCTCGACGTAGACGACGATGTCGGGCAGCTCGGGCACGATCCCTTCCCTCCCTTCCCTGCCGGTAAGCCGCCCGCGGGTTCGGGCGGCCCCTCGGCAAAGCCGTGCTTGGAGTATTCTAAGCGACCCATCCGCCCGCCCGGCGCCGGAGCTCCGGCGGGAAGCTCTTCGAACGGGAGAGACGAACCAACCGATGGACGCTCCGCAGATCACTCTGGCCATCGCCGCCTCGATCGGCGGCGGGATGATGAACGCCATGGCGGGAGGAGGGACGCTTCTCACGTATCCCGCGCTCCTCTTCGCGGGAGAGTCGGCCATCATCGCCAACGCCACCTCCTCGGTCGCCCTCTGGCCGGGCGCCGCCGCGAGCCTCTACGGCTACCGCCGGGAAGTGAGAAGCCACGCCGGCTGGCTCAAGCTCCTCTTCCTGCCGAGCCTCCTCGGCGGGGCGATCGGGGCCGCTCTGCTCCTGCGGACGCCGTCCGCCGTTTTCGAGTGGATGTCTCCCTTCCTCGTCCTCTTCGCGACCACGCTCTTCATGATCCAGGGCGCGATCGCCCGCCGCCGGCAGGAAGCGCCGGGAGGGCTGAGAGCGAAACGGCTTCCGCTCGCCTGGGTGCTGCAGCTTGGAATCGGAATCTACGGAGGGTACTTCGGGGCCGGCATCGGGATCCTGATGCTCGCGGTCCTCGGCTTCCTCGGACTCGGGGACATCCACGCGGCGAACGGCGTGAAGAACTTCTTCGGGATGTGCATGAACGGCGTCGCGGCCGCCTGGTTCATCCTCCAGGGAGCGGTCGACTGGCCGGTCGCGCTGATGATGATCGCGGGGGCCATCGGGGGAGGCTACGCCGGAGCGCGCTGGGCGCGCCGGATGGGACGGGGGCGGGCGCGCGCGGCCGTGGTGGTCATCGGCCTCGTGGTGACCGCGGCGCTCCTCTGGCGCCAGTTCGGAGGCTAGGGCTTCAGCTCAGCTCGCGGAACACCTGCTCGACGCGCTCGCACGCCCATTCCAGATCGGTCCGGGTGATGACCAGCGGCGGCGCGAAGCGGATGGTGTTGGCGTGGGTCTCCTTGCAGAGCAGGCCCTTCTTCATCAGCGCCTCGCAGAAGCGCCGCGCCCCGCGCGCCTCCGGCACGAGCTCCAGGCCGATCCAGAGTCCGCGGCCCCGGACCTCGCGGATTCGCGGGTCGCGGATCTGCCGCAGCCGGCCCAGAAACCATTCCCCCTGCTCCGCCGAGTTCTCGATCATCTTCTCCTCAAGGAGCACGTGGAGCGCCTCGCGCGCCACGGCTGCCGCCAGCGGATTCCCGCCGAAGGTCGAGCCGTGATCGCCCGGATTGAAGACCCCCATCACCTCGTCGTCGGCGAGGATCGCCGAGACGGGATAGAAACCGCCGGCGAGCGCCTTGCCGATGATCACGACGTCCGGCCGCACCGCTTCGTGCTGGAACGCGAACAGCTTTCCGGTCCGTCCAAGACCCGACTGGATCTCATCGGCCACGAACAGGACGCGTTGCTTCCGGCAGAGATCCGCGATCCCGCGGAGGTATCCGGCGGGCGGGACGACGATGCCGCTTTCGCCCTGAATCGGCTCGACCAGGATGGCGACTACGTTCGGGTTCATGGCGGCGCGGATGGCTTCGAGATCGCCGTAGGGCAGCAGCGTGAAACCGGGGGTGAACGGACCGAAGCCGTCGCGGTACTGCTCGTCGTCCGAGAAGCCGACGATCGTCGTGGTCCGGCCGTGGAAGTTGCCCCGGAAGACCAGAATCTCCGCCTTGCCGTCCGGAACTCCTTTCACCTTGTATCCCCACTTGCGGGCCGCTTTGATCGCGGTCTCCACCGCTTCGGCCCCCGAGTTCATGGGGAGCATCCGCTTGTAGCCGGTAAGCTGGACGACCTGCCGGTAGAGCGCGCCGAGCTGGTCGTTGCGGAAGGCGCGCGAGGTCAGCGTCACCTTCTCCGACTGCTCCACCAGCGCCTTGCGTATCCGAGGGTGACAATGCCCCTGGTTGACGGCCGAATAGGCGGCGAGGAAATCGAGATACTTGTTCCCCTCGACGTCCCAGACCCAGACCCCCTGCCCCTTCTCGATGACGACGTCGAGCGGATGATAGTTGTGGGCTCCGTATTCCTCTTCGAGCTTGATGAAGTCTGCCGTGGCGGTCTTGGTCGTCGTCATGGTCCTTCTCGGGCTCCTTGCTTGCATGTGGGTCTTGGGGTTTGGTCGCGCCGTCACGGAATGCCTCGGCACGTGGAGCGCTATTCTACATGAAGACGGGCCTTTTGTGCTGATGTCCCGCAGCGTGTTTCGGCCGTTCCCTCCCGTGGATTCGCGCTCATCGGGCCTAAGATAACTCATCCAAATAATGATGAGACCCGGCCCAAAATCGGGCCGGGCCGCGCCGGAGTCGCAAGCCCGAGCAGCCGTCAACTTACAGAATAATAATTAGTTGCGTGATTCGCCGGATCTGCGTTCGCGGGCTCCGTCTCGCCTCGAATTCGCTGGCCCGGCTCTTGCTGCTTGGTTGAGCTCAATCCAAGTAGATCAGTCGGCCTTGAGGGGGAACAGCATGATGGGACGGGTCTTTCAGCGCCTCAACGCGCGCACCTTTCGGGTTCTCGGCCCGGCGGCCCTTGTCGCCCTGGCGGCGCTGCTTCCCGGCAAGCCGGCCTGGGCGCAGGGGTGAGTCCTCATCCGGAACAACGCGCCCGTGTTCGGCGCGTCCGAGTCGATCGCCTTCACTCCCCATGAATGGCAGCTCTCGCTGAACTATCGCGGGCTGCGCTCCAACGACCACTACAACGGCACCAAATTCCAGTACCAGCGCAAATCGGCAGGCAACTTCGTCCTCAACACCCAGCAGCTCTACGATCTCGGCGCCTCGTACAACTTCACGCAGCGGTTCAGCGTCTTCGGCAGCCTGCCGATCGTCAACGCCACCTGGTCGATCCCGGAGCCGACGACGGCTCCGCTGGGACCGCGGCGCGAGCAGAACGCGAGCGGCATCGGCGACGCGAGCGCCATCGCCCGCTTCTGGCTTCTCAGCCCGTCGAAGCATCCGCGCGGGAACATCGCCGCCGGGATCGGGGTCAAGGCACCGACCGGCGATTACGACGCGGAGGACGAGTACCCCAACATCAACGGGACCAACAACACCGTCAAGGCGGTCGATCAGTCGATTCAGCCGGGAGACGGAGGGTGGGGAATTCTCTTCGACCTCCAGGGCTACAAGAGCCTGAAGCACGTCACGTTCTACGGATCGGGGACCTACCTCGCGAATCCGCGCGACACCAACGGGACGCCGTCGATCATCGTCGGGCTCGGATTCGGAGCCAATCCGGCGTTCGCGGGAATCATCGAGAACTCCGTTCCCGACCAATACGTCGCCCGCGTGGGGGCCGCTTTCCCGGTCGTGAAGGACCGGCTCAGCCTGAGCCTCGGCTTTCGAATTGAAGGACTGCCCCGGTACGACCTGTTCGGCGACAGCCACGGCTGGCGGCGGCCGGGCTACGAGACCTTCGTCGAGCCCGGAATCATCTATTCCACGAGCCGCTCGACCTGGTCGCTGTACGTGCCGAAGGGGCTGGTGCGCAATCGCCGGCCGAATCCTTACACCGGGAACCCCGGAGACGCGACGTTCCCCGACTACATCGTCCTGGCGGGATATTCTTTCCGATTCGGGGGCGCTGCGCCCGGGCTGGATCGGACTCCGCCCACGCCCGTCCTCCCGGAGCCGCCGCGGCCCGATCTTCCCACCGGCCCCCCGACCCCCGGGTATTGCAGTGCAGATTAGGAGCATTCGCACCGCCGGGGTTTCACCGTCGGCGCTGTCGGCAAAGGCGGCAAGTCATGGCCATCGAGCGTCGAAGGAATTGACGATTTTGGGATGCTATAGGAGCGCCGCGTCTCTGAAATAACGTTCCAACCGAGGCCGTCGAGGCGCCCGGATGGCAAGGCGCGCCCGAGCGTCGCGTACCCAAAGCGGTACGCCAGCGAGGTCGCAACGCCGCCAGCCGGGATGGCTCGACGGCCGGATGTGACGGAATTTCAGGGACGAGACGCCTAAGCGGGCATCGCGAACTTGATCTCGGGCGATTCCTTCTCGGCGGGGGCGACTTTGTACATCTCCCGCTGCGTCATGGAAAGCGTTCCCGCCAGGAAGACGTAAGGCACCTGCTGGATGCGCGCGTTGTTGATGGTCACCGACTCGTTGTAGAACTCGCGGCGATCGGCGATCTCGTTCTCCAGCGCGCTGACGCGCTGCTGGAGCTGGGTGAAATTCTGGTTCGCCTTGAGGTCGGGGTAGGCCTCCGCCAGGGCGAAGAGGCTCTTCAGCGCGCCCCCCATCTCGGCGCCGGCCTGAGCCATGTCGGCGGGGCCCTTCGCCTGCAGGAAGCGGCTGCGCGCCTCGATCACCTTCTCCAGCGTCCCGCGCTCGTACTGCATGTACCCCTCGCACACCTTCACCAGCTTCGGGATCTCGTCGTAGCGCTGCTTCTCCAACACCTCGATGTTGGCCCACGACTTGTCGACGTTCACTTTGATCTGCACGAGCTGGTTGTAAATGCCGATGAGATAGCCGACCGCGATCACCGTCAAGACCACGAGCCCGATCAGCACGACGATCCCCATCGTCTCCTCCCTATCCGAAAAGTGAAGCCCACGGGAAGGTCCAGCCTCCCGGCAAGACCCCGAAACGGCCCAGAAGCGACGTCATCATCGCCAGCGCGCCGGCGCCGCCGAGCCCGATGCATCCGAACGCCTTCCAACCGAGCAGCCGGGCGATGCTCCTCTCGTCGCGATCCGAGATCACGAACGTCGACTCGGTCTCTCCCACTCCCACCACCAGGCTCGCTTGCGGCTCCGCCGCCGCTCTTCCCGCCTCCTCCTGGAGCAGCTCCTGCCTCACGACCGCGACCGCTCCCGCCCATTCCTGCTCGTCCAGCGTCCCGTTGGCGTCGAGATCGAAGCGCTTCACGGCGCCGGGATCCCGCTTGACCTGGCGGAGTCTCTCGCTCAGGGCGGCGCGCCGATCCTCGAGCAGGTCCCGCTGCTTCGACACCGTGCCGAGGACGTAGACACCGTCGCGCGGATCGATGCGCCACTCGGAATAGCGCTTGCGCCTGCCGAACCACCCTTCGGCGCGGTCGATTCTCTGATAGTCGCGTTGCAGGATGACGTCGGCGCCTTCCGGGTTGACGAGGATCCTGCCCGTCGGGTCCTCGACCTGGAACGGGACGTTCGATTTCCCCTGGTCGACCGTCACCCACTCCTTGCCCCCCTTGCTGCGCTGCCGCTCCTCCTCCACCAGGTACCGGAAGTAATGGCAGCGGGCTCCCGACAGCGGGGCCGCCAAAGCCGCCTCCCGGGGAGCGCTCCCTTTGATCTCGGAGAGGCCCATGGCAACCGACCGGATGGGCGACGACGGCACGTTTTCGATCATGTTCTTCTTGCGCAGCTGGCGGAAGCCGTAGCGCACGAGGAAACCCGCGCCCACCGCCGCGGCGAGGTCCAGAATCCAGGAGGCGCTCACTCCCGGTCCCGAGGAGAAAATCCGGCTTCCAGCCACCACGGCAAAGATGATCGCCATGACAATCGAGACCAGTCGCTTGCCGGGCTGGCTGAAGCCGCCGACGTCCCAGGTGACCCGCATGGTCTTTTCACCGTCCTCCAGTCCGCAAATATAACGCCGCGCGGGGGTTTCGCAACCTCACCTCCCCTTCCCGCGCCCGGAATTCCCGCCGGCCCGGCCGGTGCCGGCGCCGCCGGCAAGCTCCCCCGCCGGCAGGAGCAGCCGCTGCGCCCCCGCGAGCGCCTCCTCCAGGGTTCCCACGCGGCCGTCGAGCTGCATCTCGTAGACCGCCCGGGTGATCTCTCCGATGCGCGGCCCCGGGGCGAGCCCCATCGCGAGCAGATGCCTTCCCATCAGGATCGGCGCCGGAGGCTTCACCTCGACGCCCAGCGATCGGACGCGCTCCCGGAACCATTCCTGGGCATCGGTTTCGAACTCTCCCGTGCGGCCGAGGCAATCGGCCCGGGAGACGCGATACAGAAGGTCGGGCTCCAGCTTCCGGGAGAGGCGGCGGAACGCCCCGTCCCCGACGTGATCCCGGTTCTTGAAGAAATGGCTCGGCGTGAGGTGGTGCGCGACGAGCTGCACCACCTGCTCGCGCAGATCGTAGCCTCCGAGCGTATGAAGGTTGAGCCGGTCCAGGAAGGAGCGCGTCGGCGCGACGCCCGCGTCCTCATGATCCATGGAGCGGATCCGGCCGTCGATCACCGCCGTCGTGAGGGGCTTGCCGAAGTCATGACAAAGAAGCGCGAGCATCACCGTCAGGCGCCTCTCCCGATCGAGACCCTCCGTCTCCTCCCGGCCCCGATCCAGGCAGAGGAGGGTGTGGGTCCAGACGTCGCCCTCCGGGTGCCACTCCGGCTCCTGCGGGCAGCCCTTCAGCACCGCCACCTCCGGAAACAGCTGGTCCACGACTCCGAGCCGATCGGCCCATTCCATGCCGCGCGACGGCCGGCGCGCCTTGAGAAGCAGCTTCTCCAACTCGCCCCAGATCCTCTCGGCGGGGAGATCGGAAAGCTCGATCGAGCGGCAAAGCGCGACCGTGCCGGGATCGATCTCGAACTCCAGCCGGGCGGCGAGCTGGACCGCGCGCAGGACCCTGAGGCTGTCCTCCGCGAAGGTGGCGGGGTCGACGGCCCGCAGGACCCTCGCCTTCAGGTCGGCTTGCCCGCCCCAGGGGTCGAGCAGCGCGCCGGAGAGAGGGTCGAAGAGCATGGCGTTCACGGTGAAATCACGGCGCCGCGACGCCTCCCACTGCGAGAGATCGGGGTCTCCCGTCACGGCGAAGCCCCGGTGGCCTGCGGCCACCTTGCTGTCGCGGCGCGGCAGGCTCACGTCGAAAACGGGGATCGTGGCTCCCGCGGCGCCGCCCTCGTCCCGGGCTTCCGGCACGACTTTGAAGACGGCGAAGGACTCTCCGACCAGATTGACTCGGCCGAAGCGCTGGAGGAGCGCCGCGAGCCGCTCGGCCGGCAGGCCGTAGACCTCGACGTCGATCTCCTGCTGCTCCGGATAGCCGTCGAGGCCTTCCAGGCGCAGCCTCGCGAGATCGCGGACCCATCCTCCGACGAGGTAGGCGCTGCCGCCCGCCTCCTTCAGGGCGGCGGCGAGGGCCGTCACGCGGGAATCCAGGGTGGCGGAACTCATGGCCCGGATTATACAAGCTCGACCGGCCCAGACCGGGCCCGGAGAGCCGGATTTGACCCTCCGGCGTCCCTCATCTAAAGTAATGGCGCCTGCGACCGCTCGTATAAAATTTCCTCTCCATGGAGACGGTGATGCGAATCGTGAAGTTCCTTGCCCTGGGCGCCTGCTTCGCCATTTTCCTCGTTTCGGCCGGCGCTCCGGCTCTGGCGGCCAACCCGAAGCTGATGAACCCCTCGGCCCTCAATGAAAAGGCTCCCGAGACCTTCAAAGCGAAGTTCGTCACCTCGAAAGGCGATTTCGTCGTCGAAGTCACGCGCGCCTGGGCGCCGAACGGCGCCGACCGCTTCTACAACCTCGTGAAGAACGGCTACTACGACCAGGCCCGTTTCTTCCGGGTGATCTCGGGATTCATGGTCCAGTTCGGGATCAACGGCGATGCGGCGCTCAACCAGGTCTGGCGCGAGGCGAGGATTCCCGACGATCCGGTGGCCCAGAGCAACAAGCGCGGATACGTCACCTTTGCCACGGCCGGCCCCGGGACGCGAACCACCCAGGTCTTCATCAACTACAACGACCGCAACGCGATGCTGGACGGACAGGGCTTCGCCCCCTTCGGCCTGGTGACCGAGGGGATGGAGGTCGTCGACAAGCTCTACGCCGATTACGGCGAGGGAGCGCCCCAGGGCCGAGGACCGGACCAGGGCCGCTCCCAGACCGAAGGAAACTCCTACCTGACAAAGTCTTTCCCGAATCTGGATTACATCAAGTCCGCCACGATCCAGAAATCTGAGGCTAAGCCGAAGGCTACGGTCCCGAAATCGGGAGACTCCTCTTCACCGAAGTGAATTGCCCTTGGACCCGACATTCGGATTCTCCACTTCCCTCAAAGTAGATTGCCCTTGGACCCGACGGGCGTAGAAACCACGCCCGCGGGTCAAAGGCAGTCGGCTCCGGCCGCGCGAACTTAAGCCAGTATCCGCGGCCCGCGTCGCCTGGGATTTGTCTCTTACGATCTGCAGGTCACAACCCCTGGAGGCTCCGGCAGTTGACCGGGACCCCGGCGGATCCGCCCTGTACACCTGGGGGGACCTTGCTATATCATCTTTTCTCACGTCCAGGAGAGGAATACATGGAAACCACGCCCGGGAAGTCGATCGCCACGATCCAGACCAGCATGGGAACCGTCACGTTCGAGCCCCTTCCGGAGCTCGCTCCGGAGCACGTGAAGAACTTCCTGGAGCTGGCCCAAAACGGCTTCTACGACGGCACGAAGTTTCATCGCGTCATCCCCGGCTTCATGATCCAGGGAGGCGATCCGAACACCCGGACCGACAACGTCTCCGCGTGGGGAACTGGAAGCGGCCCGCGGCGCATCAAGGCGGAATTCAGCCATTCCGACAAGGCCAGCCACGTCCGCGGTATGGTCTCCATGGCCCGAAGCACCGATCCCAACTCCGCCTCCTGTCAGTTCTTCATCGTGCAGAAGGACTCCAAATTCCTGGACAACCAGTACTCGATCTTCGGCCGGGTCCTGACGGGCTTGGAGGTGGTCGACGCCATCGCCAACACGCCGCGGGACGCGAGCGACCGGCCGCTCAAGCCGGTGACCATCGATCGCGTCACCGTCTCGAGCCGCTAGAGTCCGTCCGAAAGGAGCGTCTCTTGGCCGCGCGGGAACGGGTCGGCTGGGACCGGTATTTCATGAACATCGCCCGCCAGGCGGCGAGCCGCTCGACGTGCGACCGGAAGTTCGTCGGCGCCGTCATCGTGCGGGATCGGATGATTCTCTCCACCGGCTACAACGGGTCGATCCGCGGCCGGCCCCACTGCGATGAAGTGGGCCACGATCTCGAGAACGGCCACTGCATCGCGACGATTCATGCCGAGGCCAACGCGATTCTCCAGGCCGCCAAGAACGGAGTGAACATCAGCGGGGCGGAGCTCTACACGACGGCGAGCCCCTGCTGGAACTGCTTCAAGCTCATCGCCAACGCCGGAATCAAGCGCATCTATTACGGCGAGTTCTACCGCGACGAGAAGAGCTTCCGCATCGCCAAGGAAGTCGGGGTCGAGCTGATCGACCTCGGCGCGGAAGCCGGAGCACCGGCATGAAGGGCCAGCCGGTCCTGCTGGCCGCCGGGCGCGCGTCGACCGCGCCGATCGCCGCAGCCCTGGAGGACGCCGGATTCGACGTCCGGCGCCTCGAGCCGGCCGAGGCCCGGCCGGACAGGGTCCGGTCGCTCGGCCCGCGCCTCCTCGTCCTGGAGGCCCCCGCGCCTTTGTCGCTTGCCGCGATCCAGGAATTCTGGGACGGCGCTCCGATGGACGACCACCTCCCGATCCTGCTCCTCGAGCCGCCTCGGGCGGCCGGCTTCTCCCTCTCGGAGCTGGACGAGCCGGTCGATCGAGTGGCCGTCCCGTGCGATCCCCGCGAGGTCGTGGCCCGGGTCGAGGGGCTGTTTCGCGAGAAGCTGATCCGGATCTTCCGGCGCTCGTTCCACGAGATCAGCCAGCCGCTCACCATCGCCCGCGCCTACTCGAGGCGGGCGATGAGCCTGGTCTCCCCCGGCGACGCCATTCAGCCGACGATCGCCGAGCTGGACCGCCAGGTGGAGCGCCTGTTCCGAATCGCGGAAGACCTGCAGAGGAGGAGGATGGAATGAAGAGGAAGCCGATCCAGCCGCCGGCGCCCCCGGCGCTGGAGGACATCCGCCGCCGCTGCGAAGAATACCTGGAAGCGGTCAACCGGGAGGAATACCTGTTCTCGTCCGGTCTGAAGGGCGAAACCGATCTTTTCGACATCGAGCAGTCGTACGCCGACCTCGCCTCTCCCGGCGCGATCCAGGAAGTGACCAAGGAGCTAGGGAAGGCGCGGGGCGAAGAGGCCTCGAAGACCTTTCACCTGCTGAGCTTTCTGCTGGATCAGCTCCTCGACAGCCAGGTGAGCGCCCTGCAGAACCGGCTCTACTCCCGCCAGGGGAAGGCCACTCTCAAGATTCGGCGCAAGTCCCTCCCCTTCCGCCGCAGCCAGGCGGCGCTGGCCACGGAGCCGGATCGGGTCGTGCGCCTGCTGATCGGCAGCGAGCAGCACCGGATTTTCAGCCATCTCAATCCGATCCTTCTTTCGATCCTGAAGGATCTCCATACCGCCTCCAACCAGCTCAACCGCGGCGGGCACGTCGAGCTGTGCGGCCGCCAGATCGGCGTGAACCTCAAGGTCCTGGGGGAAGCCGTGGATCGGTTCCTCTCCGGGACGCGGGATCTCTACTTCGAATCGATGGAGCGCGCGGCCCGCGAGCGCCTCGGCCTGGGGCTCGACGATCTGCGCCGCGAGGACATGGCCTACCTCCTGGGAGGAACGGAGTTCGACGAGGCCTTCCCGGCCAAGGAGATGGTCTCCACGGTCGAGGAGATCCAGAAGGACATGGGGCTCGATCCGACCGCCGGCGGGCGCATCGCGTACGACCTCGACGAACGGTCCGGGAAATCCCACCGGAGCTGCGCCTACATGATCCGGGTGCCGGACGAGCTCGTCGTCTCGGTGCGCCTAAAAGCGGGGCCCGCCGCGCTGCGGCAATTCCTGGAGGAGGCGGGGCAGGCCATGCACCGGTCGGCCGTCGATCCCACCCTGCCATTCGAGTTCCGCTTCCTGGGATTTCCATCGGTCTTCCAGGCCTCGGGCCGACTGTTCGGCGGCATCCTGCTGAACCGGAGGTGGCTGGCGAAGCGCAAGAGCCTGCACAAGGATCCCGACCCTCTCCTGGCGACCCTGGGCCTCAAGGAGATCTATTTCCAGCGCCTCCTGGCCACGCAGTTCCGCTACGAGCTGGCGCTCCATTCCAGCGACCAACCCGACAAGATGGACGTCGTCTTCTCCGACATGATCGCCGAGCACTGCTCCGTCCGGTTCGCTCCGGAGGCCTATCTCCACCTGACCGACTTCCATTTCAACTCGGCCCGCTACCTCCTGGGACTGCTGCTCGAATCGGTGCTGAGACGCCGGCTGGCCGAGCGTTTTGGGCCGGAGTGGTTCGCCAAGCGGGACGTCGGAGGCTTCTTGAAGGACCTCTGGAAGGGAGGGGGCCGTTTGAGCTATTCGGACGCCATGGAGCGGCTCGGCGGCAAGGAGATGGACTTCTCTCCCATGGCGGACGACCTGAAATCGCTGCTCGCCTAGTTTTTCCCGCGCCTCGCCTGGGTTGATTACGACAAAGTAACCGCGCGCCGGCCTCTTCGGGCCGGCGGTTGACTCCGCCGGACCTGGAAATATATTAACCCCCGGCCGTTTTCGTCAGGCCACCCTTTCGAGAGGCGCGATGCCCGACCCATCCCCATCGACATCCGAGGAGCTTTTCAGGAAGGCGATCGATCAGCTGGAGCATAAGCAATACCAGCAGTGCATCTCCATGCTGCGCACCGCGATGGATACGGAGAAGCAGACGAGCGCCGCGCCGCGGATGAAGCACCTCTCCTATCTGGGGCTCGCCCTGACGCTTTCCCAGGGAAGATCGGAGGAGGGGCAGAAGCTCTGCGAGCAGGCGGTGAAGCGCGAGTTCTACGATGCCGATCTCTTCTGCAACCTCGGAATCGTGAGCATGAGGAACCGGCGCAGGAAGCAGGCCTTCGAGGCGTTCCGTAAAGGCCTCGCCCTGCGGCCCAAGCACCCCCGCATCATCGAAGAGCTGGACCGGCACGAGCGGCGCCAGGATGCCGTCTTTCCCGCCCTTCCCCGCAACCATTCGCTGAACCGGATCGCCGGCAAGCTGCGCTACCGGTTTCGCCTGCTCTTCCAGCGCGACTCCCTCGCGAGTGACTAAACACAACGCCCGAATTCGCGACTTGAGCACTACTCGTAAAGCGTCACACAACTCGGTCGCTGCGGGCCCGTTCTGGTGCTTTTATGAGCCGGGGGCGGGCTTCGCGGGGGTAGGCGGGCGGAACTTCTCCTTGAGGCGCTGAAAGAGGTCTCCGGGCATCTCCATCCGGACGTCGACGACCTTGCCGCGGTCGGTCACCGAGATCGTCTCCAGCGCCGCGGCCGAGTCAGGATCCCGGCCCTGCGTCCCGAGCTTCCCGAAGGCGAGAATTCCCCGCACCGCGTCGGCCAGGTTCCGGGCGCTCTTCTCGGTCAGCGTGTCGATCTCCACTGTGACGCCGAGGTTCTCGGACACGATCGCCGCCAGCCGCCCGTCCACGACCGAGGCCAGGTTCCGGATGGCGGGATCGGGAAGGACGCCCGGCAGGCTCTGCCGGCGGCTCGCTGCCAGCCGGGCAAGCTCCCGGCCGTCCAGGACCGCCCACACCTGCGCC
>DASYRE010000044.1 GCA_036004685.1 Candidatus Polarisedimenticolia bacterium
CGGGAGCGCTTGAAGGATCGTCCGCTCACCCTGCCGCCCCCCGATCCCGGGTCGGTGTGGCACCTCTACGTGATCCGCACGCCGAAGCGCGAGGCCCTGCGCGGCCATCTCGAGAAGCGGGGCATCGAGACGGGCGTCCACTACCCCTTGCCGCTCCATCTCCAGCCGCCGTTCGCATCGCTCGGATACGCTCGCGGCCGGTTCCCGCAGGCCGAGCGGGCGGCCGACGAAGTGCTCTCCTTGCCCATGTATCCGGAGCTCGGCGAGGAAGGCGTGGACCGCGTGGCGGACGCGATCGGCGACTTCTTTGGGGGTGGCTAGCTGTCAGCTATCCGCACTCAGCATTCAGCCGGAGGGAACCGCTGAGAGCCTGTGAGTTTTTCGATTCATCGCTGAAATGGATTCCCGGACGCTCCTTCGCGTGGTGTATCTGTATGTAGGCAGCCACGAGAGGGGGAAGGATGAGCGAATCCGACCTGTTCGGCGCCGTAGCTGACGACCGGCCGGCCTGCACGCCGGTGAGTTCGCCGCCCGCTGGGGCGCCCCGCCTGATGAGGCCCGACCGACATCAAGTCCGGTTGATGCCAACCAATCTGGAGGCGCTGCTGCCCGAGGATCATCCGGCCCGCTCGATCTGGTCCGTGGTGGAGAGGTTGGATCTGACGAAGTACGAAGTGGAGATCGCATCGCGCGAGGGGCACGCGGGCCGTCCGGGGATCGATCCGCGGATCCTGATGGCGCTGTGGATCTACGCGACGAGCGAGGGGGTGGGAAGCGCGCGGCGGATCGAGCGGCTGCAGTCCGAACACCATGCCTACCAGTGGATCTGCGGAGGGGTGCATGTGAACCACCATGCGCTCTCGGACTTCCGGGTCCAGCATCAGGAGAAACTCAACGAGCAGTTCACGGACGTGCTGGGAGTCCTGACGCACCAGGGGCTGGTGGAGCTGACTCGGGTGGCCGTGGACGGGCTGAAGATCCGGGCGAGCGCCGGGGCGGCGTCGTTCCGTCGGGAGAAGAGCCTGAAGGAATGTCTGAAGGAGGCGCGGGAGCAGGTGGAGGAGGTCTCGCGCCAGGCGGACGATGCGGAGGAGCCGACTCGCCAGCAGTCGGCCCGGAAACGAGCGGCCGAGGAGCGAAGCAAGCGTGTGGAAGCCGCCTTGGCGGCGCTGCCGGGGATCCAGGAGACGAAGAAGAATGGCGAGGCGCGCGTGTCGACGACCGACCCGGAGGCGCGGGTGATGAAGATGGGGGACGGAGGATTCCGGCCTGCATACAACGCCCAGTTCGCCACGGATGCGAAGACGCGGGTGATCGTCGGCGTCCGGGTGACGAACACCGGAACGGACATGAGCCAGATGACGCCGATGTTGGCGAACATCGAGGAGCGGACGGGACGAAGGCCGAAGGATCTGCTCGTGGACGGCGGGTATGCCAAGAAGGCTGGCATCGAGGAGGCCGCACGCCAGGGCGTCACCGTTTACGCGCCGGTGCAAAAGCCGAAGCAGGAGGGCGTCGATCCGCACCAACCCAAGCCGGACGATTCCCCGCCGGTGGCCGAGTGGCGGCAGAGGATGGGGACTGAGGAAGCGAAGGAGATCTACAAGGACCGGGCGGCGACGGCGGAGACGACGAACGCGGATCTCAAGACACATCGCGGACTGGATCGCCTGACGGTTCGAGGTTTGCCCAAAGTCGAGTGCGTCGTCCTGTGGGCTGCACTGACCTATAACATCCTGAGATTGATCGCGGTGGGTTAAGCGCCCGCAAGAAACGAAGTTCGCGATCCCCGGGAGAAGAAAGACAAAGGGAAAAAGAAGTGATGTAGAGCGAAACGCCCCAGCTAACTACTCCCCACCCTCGCTGAGCCCTCGGCAGGCAATTGGATCACAGCCTCTGAGCGCTACTCCCGGTTTTTCCCCTGCAGCAGCCGTCCGGCGTAGAAGATCGCGGCGCCGATCCCGCAGTAAATCAATTCCGCTTTCACATTCCCCGTGGCGATGCCCACGTAGAGACCGAGGGGAAAGGTGGCGAGGCCAAGGACTTGCAGGAGAAGGGCGATGGAGTGCCTCAACGTCACACCGGAATGCCGATGACCGTGCCCTGGAACACCATCTTGCCGGCGGAGAACCCCTGCGCTTCGCACTTGGCCACGCGGCGGTTCATCTCGATCTTGCGGGTGACGAGCCAGACCCGCTCGCCGGGCCGGACCGAGCCCCGGAAGCGGACCTGGTCGACGCCGCCGAAGACGACGAGGTGGTTGGCGACCTCCGGGCAGCAGATCTTGTAGAAGAAGACGGCGAGCTGGCCCGCGGCCTCGATCATGATGATCCCGGGGAGGAGCGGATTCCCCGGGAAGTGGCCGGCGGCCCAGAACTCGTCGGCCCGCGCGTCCTTGTAGCCGATGGCGATCCCGTTCACTTCGTCGACCGCCACGACGCCGTCGAGGAGCGCCATGGCGCCGCGGTGCGGGATGATCTTGCGGATGTCGTCGGC
>DASYRE010000045.1 GCA_036004685.1 Candidatus Polarisedimenticolia bacterium
GGGGGAAAGGTAGCTGAACACACCGTCTTGGTGCCGGTCATCTCCGCGCATCGTGGGCTCCTCCGAAAAGTTCCGGAGCATCGTACAACGATGAGTGATCACGTCAACGGGAAAATGAAGGGTTTTTCAGCATCCTGCTAGTCACCGCCTCCGGGCTATGGGACGCCTCCGGGAACCCGGCTTCGAATGCGAACGACGGCAATACCGGGACGAGTTCGGCGTGCGAAGGAGCCACAGGCTATTGCGCCATCGCCAGCGACTGGAGCGGAGGCCAGGCGGTCGGGAATTATCTTCAGATCGATCTGGGAGCCGTCATGAGCGTGAAGAGCGTCACGGTGTACGGACGGCGGGACACCGCGCTCAGCCAGGGACGGAACCTCAACTTGAAGACGTCGAGCGACGGCACGAGCTGGACTACGACGTTCATGGCCGACGCGACGAGTCCCTCCGGTTTCACGGTGTCCACCGCCACCGTCGCTCGATACGTCCGGGTCGAGACGACCTCCGCCGTCTACCTCTCTTTGTATGAAATCGTCGTGACCGGCTCTCCCTATGTCGACTGCGGCACGAGTTGCAGCGACCTGGCGCTCAACAAGACCGCGACGGCCTCGGGGCTGTGGAGCCCCGACAATCCTGCTTCGAAGGTCAACGACGGGAACACCGGGACGACTTCGGCGTGCGAGGGGGCCGCCGGGTACTGTGCCATCGCCAGCGATCCGAATCGAAACCAGGCGATCGGGAACTTCCTGCAGATCGACCTGGGCGCCGTCGTGAGCGTGAAGAGCGTCACGGTGTACGGCAGGCGGGACGCGGCGCTCAGCCAGGGCCAGAACCTGAACCTGCGCCTCTCCACGGACGGTACCAGCTGGAGCACTTGGTTCATGGCGGACACGACGAGCCCCTCCGGCTATACCGTGAACACAACGGCCCCCGCGCGCTACGTCCGCGTCGAGACCACCACGGTGGTCTACCTTTCGCTCTACGAGATCGTCGTCACCGGATTCCCTTCGACGACGCTGCCCTACGTGGATTGCGGCTCGAATTGCGCCAACCTGGCGCTCGGCAAAACAGTCAGCGCCTCGGGGCTGTGGGATGCGGCGAACAATCCGGCGTGGAAGGCCAACGACGGCAACTCCGGCGCGAATCCGGCATGCGAGGGAGCCGGTGGATACTGCGCCATAGCGAGCGATCCGAATCGAAACCAGGCGATCGGGAACTATCTTCAAGTCGATCTGGGCGCGCCCATGAGCGTGAAGAGCGTCACGGTGTACGGACGGCGGGACGCGGCGCTGACCCAGGGCCAGAACCTGAACTTGAAGCTCTCTCGGGACGGCACGAACTGGACCACGACCTACATGATGGACACGACGAGTCCGTCCGGGCTCACCGTTTCGACCACCGCGGCGGCACGTTACGTGCGGGTGGAGACGACGACTGTGGTCTATCTTTCGCTCTACGAGATCGTCGTGACGGGCACGACGAGCACCGGCGCGCAGCTGGAAGGCCCGCAGAGCAACCCCTGCGTCCCGGACGTGCCGGCGGCCTTCGCGCGGCTGCGGCATTACGGCGACACGATTCAGATCTCGCACAACGGGCTCGCTTCCGACTACACGCAGCCCGTGGGGACGACTTCGCATCACTTCCAGGGGATCCAGCGTCTGCGGGCGCCTGGGAACTACGTGGCGATCTCGGGGGCGGACCCCGCTGATCTCTTCATTGGAGTGATGGGCAGCCGGAATCCGACCCCCGGGAGTCCCTGGTCGTCGAACTATCTGACCAACCTGGCGAACGATAAGCTGTTGAGCCGCACTCCGGTGACCGGCGCGCCGCACGCCGGGGGGCTCAGCGTCATTGGCGACGTCTTAGCGGTTCCCCTTCAGTGGAGCGGAACGACGCAGGTCGTGTTCTACGATGTGTCGAACCCCACTTCGATCGTGCGGCTGCCTCCGGTTCTCTCCAGCTCGAACGACAACCTCGGAGCGGTGGCGATCACGAAGCTGCAGAACGGTCAGTTCCTGCTCGGGGCGCACGACTCGCTGAGCCCTCAAACGCTGGACTGGTATCTCTCGACCGGGACCGATCTTTCCGCGACGGGCTGGACCTACCAGAGCCGAAACGTCCTGATCGCCGGCTATCAGAACATCAACCTCATCAATCAATGCGACGGGCACGTCTACATGGCCGCGAGCTTCGATCAAGCCTTCGGAGGAGGGTGGCTGGGAGACGACCGCCGGCTGCGGCTCTATGATATCGCGATGAGCGGCACCTCGGTGACTAACGTGGGGCAGATCATGAACCTGCAGATGCAGTGCGGGACCGACGGGTGCGAGTTCGCCGCGGCCAGCGGGACGTACGTGGCTCCGAACGGGAACGTCTTCGCGTACAGCTCGCGCGGGTTCATCAGCGGCGACCACATCAACTTCGTCGAGTTCGAGCCGATTCCGCCGCCGGCTCCCGTGTCGACCACCAACGACTCCTACGTGATCTTCTCGAAGGACGCCGGGATGAACCCCGACGTCCAGAGCATGGCGATCCACTTCTACGATCCCAATTGGTACTGGTACCACATGAACGATGGCTTCGGGTATGGGAGCCTGGACAATCAGATCTCGTCGATGGTTTATTCGATCCCCGAGAGCCATTCGCTCGTCCTGTTCGACGGACCGACGCTGGGCGGCGCCATGCTGTTCCAGCTGAGCGGGCCCGGTTCCTACGACAACCTGGCCAACCTCGGCGTGAACGACCGGATCGAGTCGGCCTGGCTGCACAGCAAATCCTCGGGGTTCATCCACTTCTTCGACGGCGCCAACTTCACGAACAAGTTCCCGACCAATTTCTGGATCTCCGCGGGGGCGCAGTATTCCAACCTTTCGGTCGTCGGGATGAACAACAACATCTCTTCGATCCGCTACCAGGGCGCGCCGGGGATTGCCTGCGAGCTTTATCACGACATCAACTTCGTGAACAAGTGTGGGACGATCGGGGACACGGGAGGAGTGATTCTTGAAAGGGCCACTCTTTCCACGGGAGCCCCCGCTCCCATTCAGTGCGCGGACAATCAGATCTCCTCGATTCGCTGCGCCCGGATCATCATCCTGCCATGAGAAGGAGCGAACCCGACCTCATCGGCGAACCGTACAAGGGCGCGGCGGTCTGACTCGATGGGCTGATAGAGAAGACCCCGGTAAACGATTCCGTCTGCATCAGGGGACCCCGTTCGCGGGGTCTCCTTTTTTGTAGGCTTGGATTCTGTTTCCTTTGCACATCTTCCGGGATGCGGTGTATGAGAGAGGTGATGACACATACCGTGCTTCCCGACAGCGCCCTGTCCCCGACGGCCTCCGCGCCGCGATGCGAAAGCGTGGAAAGCCGTCCCTCGGGCGATTGGAGGCTGGAGGAGTTGGTCGAGGCGGTCCGGCGGGGAGCACCCGGCGCGGCGGAGGAGCTGTGGTCGAGCCAGGCGCGCCGGCTGATCCGGGCGGCGGTAGCGCTCGGCGTTTCCATCGAAGAGGCGGAGGACGTGGTGCAGGAGACTCTTCTGTCCGCTTTCCGGAGCTTCCACCGGTTCGACCGCTCGAAAGCATCATTCCAGGTCTGGACCCATCGGATCCTGGTGAACGGGACTTCGAACTGGCATCGGGCGCGCAGGCGTCTGCGCATGGCGCTGGCGCAGCTTGGCGGCCAGCAGCGGGAAGCGAGCTTTCTCCTGCCCGACGAAGTGCTCGCGGCGCAGGAAGCGAAGCGCACCCTCGACCGGCTCACCGCCGACTTGAGCCCGGTGCGGCGCAGGGTCTGGGTGATGACGCAGGTTTCAGGCCTGTCGATGCGCGAAACGGCCGAGGCGCTCGGCATGCGCGAGGCGACCGTCCGGTCCCACCTGCGCCATGCCCGCGCCGCCCTGGCGCACGCCGCGAGCGGAAAGGAGAAACCGTGAACGGGCAAGACAATCCCCTGTTGCGGGCCGTGGACGAGCTGACCGAATTCGTGAAGACGCCGCGGCCGCCCCACGACCTCGCGTGGGAGATGAAGAGAAGAAAGAGCGGGAAGAAAGCCTACTCTTGGACGATCGCCGCGACGCTCCTCGCGGGGCTGGCGCTGATCGGAGTGCGGTCGCTCCGGGAGCGGCCCCGACCGGCCGGGACGCCCGTCTTCCCGCAATTCGTCGTCGAGCGGCTGCGCGTCCGGGGGGCCGCCGTGCGACCGGAGGTGATGGAGGTGGCCGGCGCCGGCGCTCTCGTGCTGGTGATGCCGCCCCTGCGCGGGGACGTCGGCCCGAAACACGCCACGCCGCCCGCGACGGCCCTCCTCGGCGGACCCATCGTTCTTGCCCAACCCTGACGGAGGCATCGTGATGCGAAGCAATTCCCTGTCGATCGGCCGGATGGGCGCCCTGTTCCTGGCTCTTCTGACGCTTTCCCCCGCCGCTCCCGGAGCGCCGGCGGGAAGCGGAGAAAGCGAGTCCCTCTATCATCTCCGATTCCTGCGCGCGCGTCTGAACGGCGGCGCGGACGGATCGGCCCTGTTCAGCACTCCGGAAACGGTCGTGCCGCTGTCGGCGCGCGAGCTGTGGGGCCACGCCGACCAGACCGAGGCGCTGCGCCAAGCGCTCGGCGTGAAGCAGATCGAATCGCTGCCCGGCGTCGTCGTCCACGACGGAGTTGCCGCCGGTGGAGGACCGCATCGTTTTCGCACGGCGCTCGGCGAAGCGCCGGTGGAGGTTTCGTTCCAGGCGCAGGCGCTGGACGCGGGCTGGAGCCGCGTCTCCCTGCGCGCCGAGACCGCCCGCGGCGTGGAGCTGCTCGACGCCGTGCTGCGCATGTCGTCCGGGGGCACGGTGGCCGTCGTCGTTCCGCTGTCGGTCCCGGCGGGGGATGCTCTCATCATCGGGGTGACTCCGCTGCCTCGGGGAAGCGGTCCCGATCTTGGCAAAATCCCCTACGCGGGCTGGGAGAACGTGACCAGCCCGCAGCTTGTATCGAAGACCGACATCCCGTACCCCGAACGGGCCAAACAGGAGCACATCGAGGGGAAGATCGTCCTGCAGGCGGTGATCCGCAAGGATGGAGTGCCCGACGGAATCGTCGTCCTGCGGATGCCGGAGAGGGGAGAGTGGCTGGCCGGCAGCGCCGTGGAGGCGATCAGCAACTGGCGCTACCAGCCGGCAACGCGTGAAGGCGTGCCCGTCGACGTCCGTTTCACGATCGTCGTGGATTTCGAGATCACGAAGGACCGCTGACCCCTACTCGTAGCGCCCTGCTCGGTTTGGGGTTGGCCTTCGTTCTGATGCATCGCGAGGCGAGTGGTTCCTTCGAGCGCCTGCTTGGACCGGATCATCCAAGCACTTCAAGCGCTCGTCATAACCTGGCGGAGGCTCTCGAAGGGCAGGTCGCTTCGCTGAATCAGAGGGCCTGTTGCGAAGAGTAGTCGAAGGAAGAACGCGTGTCTTCGGTCACGATCATGTGCTGACCCTGGGTTCGGAATCGCTGCTCGCCCGCGTGGTGGGGGAGAACAAACGGTACGACGAGGCCGAAGAGCTCTATCAAAAAGTGCTCGAGGACAAGCGCCGGGTGCTCGGTCCGCTGAATGCGTACACTCTCTCCACCCAGTACAACCTGGCGGCGACGACCTATTGGGATCAGGGTCGGTTCGCGGAAGCGGACCGGTTGCGGCGCGAAACCTACGGGCTCGCTCGCAAAGCAAGCAACGCCTTGATAGCCGGATTGAGCTCCTACGCGATCGCGTGCATCGCGGCTCGCCGAGGACGCAAGCCGGAGGCGCTCGCATGGCTTCGCAAATCGCTCGACAGCGGCATCGTGGTCGATCCAGCGATGGACAAGGATGCGGACCTGGCCTCCCTGCGCGGCGATCCGGAATTCGAGCGACTCTCCGCGGCTGCGAGACGCGACGCCGCCAAGCCGCCGCCTCAAAGCCGCTGAAACAAAGCGGGCATTTCCCTCGTTTTCATCCAGGTCGCATGGAATGATCTCCGGACGCGCCCGGAAGAGCAGCTTCACGACATAGGGTGGGGCCTGTCGGGCGGAATGACCGAAACGTCCAGTGAAGCCGCCGGAAAGGTAATCGGGTGAGCCTTCCAGGAAGCAGTCCGACTCGCAAGGGAACGATGACTGCAATCCGGATCGTGGAAATCGCCCGCGCACCGGTGACGCCGGCCCTGGCCAGGCGCAGCCCGGCGAGGTGCCACCCACGGCTGAAACCGATGCGTGACCTGCGCCGCCGGATCGTCCTCGCCATCCTGGACATGTCGTTTTCGCTGCCCGCCATGGCGCAGCGGACGGAGCTCAAGCACTTCGACAAGGAGCTGGCATCTCACGAAGTGCCCGTGGAGTACACGGACGCCGGAATGACGGCCCTGATCGATCTGATCCGGAGCGACCTGGCCGGCATGCCAACCGAAGAGGCTGAGGCCGGCGGCGACGATCGGGAAAAGCTCGAGCGCTTGGCCGGCGCCATCGCCGGCGCGCTGGACCGCTTCGCGACGATCGCCGCCTCCGGCGATGCCGCCGCCAAAGCGGCCGCCTTTCCGGCGCTCAAGTCGATGCTCTACAGCATGCGCAGCGAGGTTCTCGGGAAGCGCAAGACGAACAAGCTCGCGGTTGCTTTCGGCATCCTCGGCAACCTCTCGCTGAAGCTGCCCTACCTGTCCCCAGAGGAGCGAAGGCGGCCCCTCTCCCTGGCCCAGGCGAAGCTCGAGGCCGCCAATCTCGAAGACCCTCAGGCCGGCAAGGTCTATCGAGTGCCCGCCGACCTCACAGGCCTCACTGCGGAACAGGTGTCGCGACTGGGCGTTCGCGGCGACAACTACCTGTGGCACACCGAGAACGAGCTGCGGCAATTGAAGGCGCGGCACGGAACGGCCTGGAAGGCGCTCGAAGCCCGCCTCGAGAGTCGCGCCGCCGAGTCGCTCCAGGCTCCTTATTCCCTGGATCGGGCGCGTCGGGTCCTCCTCTTCGGGCGCATCCGATCCGAGGCCTCGTCCCCGAAGATCGAGACGCGCGATCTCTACGGACAGGAATGGAAGGTCAAGTGGGGCGAAGAGGTTCAGACCGAACCGCTCGCCAACCGTCTGTACGTCGAGCTGGGAGGGAAGTTCGAAGATCTCGTGTATGCCAACAAGGGCGGCCGTCTCGACCTGGTGCTCGTGCTGAGCGAGCCGGGTCAGGACGGCGGCGGTTCTCATTGTGACAGCATCCCGACGCTCGACCAGTTGCGGCGCTGTCTGCTGCGTTCGACGTACAAGTTCGACATCTCGGCGCACGTCCTGGAGCATGGCGTCCTCACCGAGGAGATCCTGCGACAGGAGCCGTTCGCTTCCCTCCCGGTCGAGAAGAAGGGCCTCCTCGGCCGCGGCTATGTGACCTTCAACGAGTCGCTCGTCGAGTTCCAGGCGGGGGACGGGGGGCTCCAGCGCCTGGGGCCGGCGCCGATGAGCTCGGGCGGAGCTCTCGACGATCGGGTCAAGCGCGGCCTGGCGATTCTCAGCTACTGGATCCAGAACAAGGATGTCAAGGACGACAACAATCGAGGCCTCATCGATCGCCGCTCCGCGAGCTACGTCGAGTACATGCACGATATGGGGGCTTCACTCGGGGGTTTGAAGATCTCGGGCAATCCCAATCTGCTGAAGGTGGGGGACGCGTACGCGCGCCGGCGGGGCGGCAAGGTGAAGTTCACAGCCAACATGCTCTACGTCCCCAAGGTGTTCGATCACGTGAGCTATGCGGATGCGGCGTGGATGGCGCGGAAGATCGGCAACCTGTCGCGCGACGAGATCCTGGCGGCCGTGGCCGCCACCCGATGGCCCGACTTCCAGCAGGAAGTCATGGCGAGCCGTTTGATCGCCCGGCGCAACGCGATTGTCCGCATGCTCGACGTCGGCGCGGCCCTTTCCTACGACGTGGCGCCGAAGGTCGTCGCGCTGAGCACGCCCGCCGAGCGCCGCGCGGCCGTCGCCCGCTACCACCTGTCGATTGCGACCCAAGGAGACGAGCGCCAGGCGGTGGCCTTGCTCGAGGAATTCATGCGGCATTGCGGGATCCCCATCGACGGCGGCGAGGCGAGGTTCGAGGACCCGGTAGACCGATGGGAGATCCAGCGGAAGGTCAAGGGCTCGGAAGCCGTCCTGGCGACCAACGATTGCGAGAAGAGCGTGATCGTCGCCCTGCTCGAGCGCACGCTTCACCCGGCGGGACTGGCGCGGCGGGTGTCTCGCCGTTCCGATGACAAGCCTCTCAAAACATGCCAGCCGACCCCGAAGACTCTCGGCATTCGCTAACCCGTTGCCTCTGCTTGACGAGAATATTGAACGGCCCCTCGAGAGCCTCTCGTGGCGAAAAGCGTGATTATGCGTTCGATCCATGCTTGACCTCGGGGCGAATGAAACATAGCGGTGCAAGGTGCATGAATCACGAGCCTTCGGTCGAGCTCGATGAGAGGCGCTGAACGATCGAAACGTCGCGATCCACGGTATGTTGACAAGGGTCGCGACAAAGGATAACGTTCAACACAACGCGTGAGGCATGGTGCCCACGCGATTTTGACCCGCTGGGAGCGAATGCCCCGGCGAGAAGGAGCCATGATGCACTCCTCCGTTCCGCTTCCCCTCGTCTATCGTTGGAAGAATGCACGTCTCATGGCGGCTTGCGGCGTCCCGCTTGGCTGCGGTCCCTCGGTGCGCGAAGAAATGTCCGACCCGGGTCTTCTCGCGTCGGGGTTCGCCGAGGGCCTCGAAGGAGGAGTGTTCGGCGTGAGACGACCGCTTCGCCTCTTGACCTACAAGCTCGGCCTAAGCGAACCGCAGGTCACCGAAATGGCCAAGATCCTGAACGATCTGAAGACCGAACGAGCTCAGGCGGCCGTCGACGACCGGCGCACGCTCACGGCCTTCGCGGACGCCCTCACCGGTGAAGCTTTCGGCGAGGCGCTCGCGGATCAGGGGTCCGAGCTTCGCAAGAAGGGGGCCGAACGCCTCGGGCAGGCGGTCGTCAAGGCGCTTGGTCGAATTCACAAGCTGCTCGATCCGGAGCAGCGCGAGCGCCTCGCCCACTTGATTCGCACCGGCACCTTGTTACTCTGAGCCCAAGCTCGCAAGCGATTGCGTGGCGGCCGACCGATTCGAAGCCGGTAAGCTCGACAGGACCCGTTTCGCGATCGATCGGCCGCCTCCGGAGCTCGATTTTCGGGACGGGGGTCTCTTGACGGCGCGGTAACCGCAATCGTGCGCCAGGAATCTCAGCCAGGAGAGCCTAATGACCGGCAAGTTTCCCCCTTCTCCCTACGACTGGGCGGGCGGCATGCCGGCGTTGGAGCGCCTGATGACCCGCTTCTACGAGCACGTTGCCGCGGATCCCCTCTTGCGGGACGTTTTCGCGCGAGTGGGTCCGGGGCACGCCCATCTTGTCGCGCAGTTCATCGCGGAAGTCCTGGGCGGCCCGCGGCACTACAGCGAGGCTCAGGGTGGCCATCCCCATATGATCCAGCAACATTTGAACCGGCAGCTCACTCAAGTACAGCGCCGTCGCTGGATGGATCTGCTCCTGGCGACTGCCGATGAGGTAGGACTTCCGGACGATCCTGAATTCCGGTCGGCGCTGGTGGGGTACCTGGAATGGGGCTCGCGGCTCGCCGTCCTCAACTCGCAGCCGGGCGCGCAGGCGGATCCACATGCCCCCATGCCTCGCTGGGGTTGGGGTGTGCCCGGCGGCCCCTATGAGGCGAAGAAGGAAGAGTGAATCGATTGGCAATCATCCGCTGTCCTCCCATCGCTCGCTGTTTGCGCGGAGCGGGCTGCAGCATGCTGACGCGGTTGCCTTCGGTATCGAGGAACGAGACGTACCGTCCTACTCCCGGTATCTCCATCGGCTCGCCGAGCACCTTGCGGCCCGCGGACGCCACGTCCTTGACCGCTTCCTTGATGTCGTCCACGGCGATGACGACCGAAGGATGCTGGTCGGGCCACTCCGAAGAGTCGTGCTGACGAATGAACCGCTATCTTCCAAGGATGGTTTCCCGCGATCGCCGTCATGCGGCCGGCCGTTGCTTCCGCTTCCTCCGGATCAATGCATCCGCGCTCCAGGGGCCGCCGCCGTGCGCCGCGAAGAGCAGGAAGATGAAGCAGAACAGCACCGCCGGCTCGCCGTGATTCTGGATAGGCCAGAAACCGTTCGGCTGGTGGAACTGGAAATAGGCGACCGCCATTTCACCCGAAAGGATGAAGGCCACGGGCTTGGTGAAAAGTCCCAGCAGGATCGCCGCGCCGCCGTAAAACTCCAGCACGCCTCCAATCCATGTCTGCGACAAGAAGGGGGGATGGCCCCCGAACTGGGCGGGCACGCCGCCGAACCAATCGAAGATCTTCGTGCTCCCGGCCTGCAGAAACAGCAGGCCGGCCACGACGCGCAGCAAGAAAAGCGTGATTTGTTTGGGCCGTTCCATGTTCATGGATCCCTCCTCTCGGGGCGTTTTTCGATCCCGTGGTCGCGCTAATCCTACACAACCGGAAAATATTTCGTGTCGATACGCCTTTTCTGATTCGTGAGCCATGGCTCCCCACCACCCGGGACCTATATTTCCCCCGTGCACATTCTTTTCCTGTGGGTTGGAATCCCGTTCATCGCGGTTGGAGCGCTGATCGTCCTCGGCGAAATGAAAGCGCGGCGTGGCGCCATCGCGGTGCGGGGCCGAGTCGTCGGTTTCTCCAGCCAGCCAGGCGACTCGGGCAACTCCTACCACGTCGTGGCCGAATACGAAGGCCTCGACGGCCGAGGGCGGCTCATCGAAAGCGCCATCGGCTGCTCTGTGCCGATCAGCCGGGTCGGAGACGCGCTTCAGGTGTTGGTGCGGCCGGAGGAGCCCGACAACGCGCTCGTCAAGTCGTCCGCGACGTATGTCCTTGGAATCACGCTGGCGTCGATGGGAGCGGTGTGCTGCTGGATCTTCTTCGCGACGTTCCGTGCCGACCTCTTCAGCATTCTCACGTCCGTCGGGGTGACGGCCTTCGGCGCGTACAAGGTGCGCGGTCTCGCCACCAAGGCGCCGGTTTCGCTGCGCGCCTGGATGGCGCTCAAAGACAAGGCGATCCGCGGGCGGGTGGTGGCTGCGGAGTCGAGGGGTCAGATCGCTTGGGCGGATGCCGCCACCCTGCAGGCCGCCATCCGGCGGCAGCAGAGAACCAATCGATTCGCCTGGCCCGTGCTGGTCCTGGGTGGCGCAGGTCTGCTCGTCCTCGGCCTGCATCTCCACCGGAGCACGTCCGCGTTCCTCGCCCGGGCCGTTCCCGCGACCGGTCGCGTCGTCGAGCTCGCGGAGAACGATTCAAGCGATGGCGTCACCTACGCTCCGGTCGTCGAGTTCGAGACTCGAGGCGAGCGTCACCGGTTCAAGGACACGGTCAGCTCGAACCCTCCAAGCTACCGCACGGGCGACGTGGTGCAAGTCTTCTACGATCCCGCCGAGGCGCGGAAGGCGCGCGTCGACCGGGGGTCTGGAATCGGGCCATCCCTCTCCTGGTGGGAGCGCTGGGGGCGCTTCTCGTCCTTGGCGCCCTCTGGGTTCGTCCCCGTAGAAACGCCTGAGCCTCGGCGACTTGAATCTTGTTAGTGCGGGAATTTCCGGGCCCGTTTCCCGATTGCAGAGAGGGAGTTGGGGCGGACTTTCTTTTGCCTTTGCCAGGTGCTCTCTTCGTCCCCGCGTGCTAGGATCCGGTTCATCATGAATCCCCAATCGGTCGCCAGCGTCCTGACGGAGATTGCCGAGACCGCCTCGGAGACCCTGGAGCTCCAGGAGGTCTTCAACCGGGTCGCGGCGTCCGTGCGCCGGCTCATTCCCTTTGACAACATCGTGGTGATCCGCGTGGACGGGGAAAATGCCGTGGCGCATGCGACCACCGTCCAATGCCAGAAGGACGACAGCGGATGCCTGGGACCCACGCCTTTGATTGCCTGGTCGCCACGCCTGCGTCCGCGCGCGGGCTCGATTCCTCGGATCGACGACACCGAGACGGAGCTGGACCCGTCGTTCGCGCTTGATGCGAAGCTCCTGAGTCGCGGCGTCCGTTCGTTGCTCTGGGAGCCGTTCCGCTCGGGAGAGACCTTCCTCGGCGGCGTCGTGCTCAGCGCCTTCAGCCCGCGCGCCTTCACCGACGAGCACCAGGAGAGTCTCCGGCCGATCGCGGCGCTCTTGGGCTCGGCCGTGGAGCATTGGAGGATCTGGGACGCGGAGCGGCGGCGCCGAGAGCGGCTGGACCGCCTCGAAGCGCTTCTGGGAGATTTCGCGGAATCGCTGGACGTGGGGGAGGTGTTCGGCCGGATGTCGGAAACGCTCAAGCCGGTGCTGCCGCACGACCTGATGGCCCTGACGGAGGTGGATCCTCGCGCCCGCGAGTTCCGGCTCGTCGCGATCGCCGGCGAGTCCGACCTGCCGCGGCCGCCGAGCCGTGTCAAACTCATGGAGGAGGAGACGGAGCGCCACGCGCTGGATTTCGAGATTCACCAGGACCTGCAGGCCGAGCTGCGGCCCGACACGGAGCGCAACCGCGTCCTTCTCGGCACCGGCATGCGCTCCTGGATTCGGGTCCCCGTCCGGATGTCGGGGGAGGTCCGGGGGGTCGTCGCCATCTTGCATCGCGAGCCCGGGCGCTACGGAGTGGAAGACGCGGAAGTCGCCCGCCGCATCGCCGACCGGATCGCCCTGGTGCGCTCTCATAGCGAGCTGGCTGAGAAGATTCGCCTCGCAACCGAAGCGCGGGAGCACGCGGCGAGACTCGAAGCGACGGTCCAGAGCCTCACCCGCGAGCTGGAGGCCCACGGCCGGGGCCGCGTGATCGGCGTCTCCCGTTCCTGGAAGGAGGTCCTTCTGCAGGTCGGGCGTGTGGCGGCGTCGGAGACCACCGTCCTGATCACCGGCGAGTCCGGCACGGGCAAGGAAGTCGTTTCCCGCCTGATCCACCAAGGCTCGCCCCGCTCCGAGAAGCCGTTCGTTGCCATCAACTGCGCCGCGCTCCCCGAGCAGCTTCTGGAATCGGAGCTGTTCGGCCACGAGAGGGGGGCGTTCACGGGAGCGGTCACTTCCAAGATCGGACGCCTGGAGCAGGCCGCGGGAGGCACGCTGTTCCTCGACGAGATCGCGGAAATGAGCCCCGTCGTGCAGGCGAAGTTTCTGCGGCTGCTTCAGGAGCGGGAGTTCCAGCGAGTGGGCGGCACGCGGGTGCTGAGGGCCGACGTCCGGGTGATCGCGGCAACCAACCGGGACCTGTCGGCGGCGATCGCCGGCGGGCAATTCCGCGAGGACCTGTACTACCGGCTGAACGTGTTCGAGATCCAGGTTCCGCCGCTGCGGGCGCGCGGGGAAGACATCCTGCCGCTGGCCGAGGCGTTCGTGGAGGACCTGGGAAAGACGATGGGTCGCCCGGCGGCGGGGATCTCGCGCGACGCGCGGGAATGGCTTCTCGCCTATCCGTGGCCGGGGAACGTGCGCGAGCTGCGCAACGCCATCGAGCGGGCGATCCTGCTTTGCGACGGCGGCCTCATCAGCCACGAGCACCTTCCCGCGGCCATCGGCCGGCCCGAGGCCGTGCGCTTCAGCAATGGCAACGGCTTGCAGGCGGCGAGCGCCGGCGACGCGTTTCCGGCCGGCGTCCGGCTCGCGGTCGTGGAGCGTGACTTGGTGGAGAAAGCGCTGCAGAATGCCCGGGGGAACAAGTCCCAGGCGGCCCGCCTCCTCGGCCTGACCCGCTCGCAGCTCTATTCCCGCATGCAGAAATACGGCGTCAGCTGACGTTTCCTTCCTGAATCCCGTTCCTTCGATTTCTCCTCTCGCGCCACGTTCGCGCCCGTCTCATCCCCGAGCTGATTCGCCGGCGGCGTCCGGGAAACGCCTCACGCATCCGGAGCTCCGGTGCCGGCCGGGGACTCGCCTGGCCCGCCGCGAACTCGCAGCGCCCGTCTCGAAGCTCCAGGTCGACGCTCAGCGTGAGTCCCAACATCCGGCCCGCCGCCGCAGACAATCGCGCAAGCTGCAGATTTTTCGACAGCAGCCCTCGTCCTGTTCCCGACTTGCGACGCGCTGACATCGTCCCGCCCGGCCCCGAAACGCAGCGAGCGCAATGACTTGCGTGCCGACGCGGACCACGCCGCCGCATGGCATGGGTCTTGGTATGGAGGGGATGG
Source organism: Candidatus Polarisedimenticolia bacterium (assembly GCA_036004685.1). NCBI lineage: Bacteria > Pseudomonadati > Acidobacteriota > Candidatus Polarisedimenticolia > Candidatus Polarisedimenticolia bacterium. The sequence goes on from DASYRE010000045.1 coordinate 14,184, forward strand.
CAGGAAGCGGAGGAAGAGAAGATGAGTCAGCGAGGCGTGGAACGGGTAATAGGAAGGTTAGTGACGGATGAAGAGTTCCGCCGGCAGTTCGCGGAGGATCCACGAAAGGTGCTCTTGGAGGTAATCGGGTGCGGGTGCGGCCTGGAGCTAACGAATCTGGAGATACAGGCGCTCGCGTCCCTCGATCTCCGCAGCCTTGCGCGGCTCGCCGAATCGATCGATCCGCGCATCCAGAAGATCTGCGTGGAGGGACTCAAGCCGTGAGAATCGCCTGGTGGATAGCCCCGGCGCTCGCCCTGCCGCTTGCCATTGCGGCCCACGCGGCGGAACAGGAGCGTCCTCTAAAGCTCGACGAAGCGATCGTGCTGGCTTTGGAAAAGAACGAAGCCATCATCATCGAGAGGGAATCGCTCGCTTCCGCGCAGGCGTCCGTCGCGGGAGCGCGGGGAGCTTACGACCCGGTGCTGGACCTGCGCTCCGACTGGGAACGCGCCACGCTCCCGGTGAATTCGGCCTTTTCGGGGGCGCCGGCGGGGAAGGCAGCGCCTACCAGCGAGGCAGCGGGGGCCGAAGCTTCGGTCAGACAGCTTCTTCCCACCGGCGGAGCGGTGAGCCTCTCCGCGGCGGCGTCGCGCGCGACCACCGACGGCGCCTTCGCGCTCCTATCGCCGGCCTACGCCACGCAGGTGGGAATCGAAGCGCGGCAGCCTCTCCTGCGGGACCGGGCGACGGACCCGGCGCGCTCGGCGATCCGGATCGCCGCCTCCGACCGGAAGCGGGCGGCGGCTTCCTTGCGAAGCGAGATCAACGAGACCCTGGCCAGGGTGGAGTCGGCCTATTGGACTCTGGTCGCGGCCCGGCGCGACGTCGTCGTGCGTGAAGAGGCGGTCCGCCTGGCGGCCGAGCAGCTCGAAGAGACGCGCATCCGGGCCGAGAAGGGGGCGGCCCCGGAGACCGAGATCGCGCAGCCCAGGGCCGAGCTGGAGCGCCGGCGCGGCGAGGTCTTCGCGTCGCGCGAGGCGGCCGCGCGGGCGGAGAGCGCCTTGAAGGTCTTGATCCTGGTGGACGCCGACGCGGCATGGTCGGAGCCCTTCGCGCCCACGGACGAGCCCGAGGTCGAAGTGATCCCCGTGAAGCTCGATGAGGTGATCGAGCGGGCGCTGGCGTCCAGGCCGGAGCTGGATGCCTCGCGGGCGCTGCTGGAGCGGCGGAAGACCGAGTCCGCTCTGGCGCGGGACGCCATCCGCCCCGCCCTCGATTTCGTGGCTTCCTACGATCGATTCGGCCTCAGCGGCTCCGCCAACCCCGCCGGGTCGGGCCTTCCGGGACTGCCGATCCTCGTCCCCGACGGCATGGAAGGGAAGTGGGGGAGATCGTTCGGCATGCTCGAGGAGGATCGCTTCGACGATGCCCGGTTGGGCCTGGAGTTCCGCGTTCCGGTCGGGAACCGCGCCGCGAAGGCGGGAGCGGCGGAGGCCGGGAGCGCCCAGCGGCAGGCCGAGGCGGACCTGTCCCGCGCGCGAAAGACGGTACGGGCCGAGGTCCTCGACGCCGCGGCGGCGCTGGAGACGGCGGGAGGGAGGATCGAGGCGTCCCGGAGCGCGCGCGAGGCGGCGGAGGTGCAGCTTCGCTCCGAGATCGACCGGTACGCCGCGGGCCTCTCGACCAACTTCCTCGTCCTCACGCGCCAGAACGATCTCTCGCGGGCGCGACTCGACGAGATCGCGGCGCTCACCGACTATCGGAAGGCCCAGGCGGAGATGGGGAGGGCGACGGGATCGCTGGTGGCGGATCGACACATTGAAATCGATGGGACGACGGCCGGAGAGAACCGATGACGGTGATGCGGCGTCTCATCTTCGTTCTCAGGGAGGATGCAAGGCATGGCTAAGCGAATGATTATCGTCTCGATGGTATTGCTGACGTTCATCGGGAGCATCGGATTCGTGAAGTTCCGGCAGGTCCAGGCCGCGATCGCGCAGGCGTCCTCCTTCCAGCCGCCGCCCGAGGCGGTCACCACGACGGTCGCCCGGCAGGACTCGTGGAGGCGTCAGCTCAGCGCCATCGGTACGGTGGCCGCGGTCCAGGGGGTGACGGTGAGCGCGGATCTCCCCGGGATCGTCGAGAAGATCCTCTTCGAGTCGGGCGGACGCGTCCGGGAGGGGGACGTGCTGGTGCTTCTGGACACGAAACAGGAGCAGGCGCAGCTGGCCTCGGCGGAAGCGCGGCGGGAGCTGGCGCGACTGAGCCTGGAGCGGATCCGCGGGCTGCGGGAAAAGGGCGTCAGCTCCCAGTCGGAGTTCGACACGGCCACCGCGGAGAGCGCGCAGGCGGAAGCGAGCGTCCGGGAGATCCGGGCGACGATCAACCGCAAGACGATCCGGGCCCCCTTCTCGGGCGTCCTGGGAATCCGCACGGTCAACGTCGGGGAGTACTTGAAGAGCGGACAACCGGTGGTGCCGCTCCAGGCGCTGGATCCCATCTACGTGAACTTCAACGTCCCGCAGCAGGACCTCCGCCGGCTGTCGGCCGGCTCGGAGGTGCGCGTCTCCGCGGACGGCGAGCGGGACACGGAGATCGCCGGGCGGATCACCGCCATCGATTCGGTCGTGGACGAGTCGACCCGGAACGTCAAAATCCAGGCCGTCTTCTCGAATCCGCAACTGAAGCTCCGGCCCGGGATGTTCGTCAACAGCGAGGTGACGCTGGGAGAAGGGGACACGGTAATCCCGATCCCGGCGTCGGCTATCCGGTACGCGCCGTTCGGCGATTCGGTCTTCATCGTCGAAGCCGTCAAGGATCCGCAAGGCCGCTCGTACCGCGGCGTGCGCCAGCAGTTCGTGAAGCTCGGAAGCGCCCGGGGCGACCAGGTGGCGATCCTCAGCGGCATCCAGGCGGGCGAGGAGATCGTCACTTCGGGCGCCTTCAAGCTGCGCAACGGCTCCTCCGTCCAGGTGAACAACGCGGTCCAGCCCGGCAACGATCCCGCCCCGAAGCCGGAGGACAACTGATGAAATTCACCGATCTCTTCATCCGCAGGCCGGTTCTCGCCATCGTGATCAACCTGGCGATCCTGATCGCCGGGCTGCAGTCGATCCGGTCGCTGGCCGTGCGGCAGTACCCTCGCAGCGACATCGCCGTGATCAACGTCACGACTTCCTACGTGGGGGCCAATGCCGACCTGGTGCGCGGCTTCATCACCACGCCGCTGGAGCGGGTGATCGCCAGCGCCGACGGCATCGACTACATCGAGTCCTCCAGCGCCCAGGGGCTGAGCACCATCACGGTGCACCTCAAGCTCAACTACGACACCAACGCGGCGCTGACCCAGATCCAATCGAAGGTGGCGCAGGTCCGCAACGATCTTCCCCCGGAGGCCGAGGCTCCCGTGATCAACCTGGAGACGGCCGACAACCGGTTCGCCGCCATGTACCTCGGCTTCGCCTCGAGCGACCTGGATCAGAACCAGATCACCGACTACCTGACCCGTTCGGTCCAGCCGAAGCTGAGCGCCATCGGGGGGGTGCAGCGCGCCGACATCCTGGGAGATCGCACCTTCGCCATGCGGATCTGGCTGAAGCCCGACCGGATGGCGGCGCTGCGGATCTCGCCGTCGGACGTGCGGCAGGCGCTGGCGAGCAACAACTACTTGTCGGCCCTGGGGAAGACCAAGGGCTCCATGGTGTCGGTGAACCTCGTCGCCAACACGAACCTCAAGACCCCCGAGGAGTTCCGCGACCTGGTCGTCAAGGAAGAAGGGGGAGTCGTGGTCCGGCTCGGGGAGATCGCGGACGTCGTGCTCGGCGCGGAGAACTACGACTCCGACGTCCGTTTCAGCGGGCAGACCGCCACGTTCATGGGGATCTGGGCGCTGCCCACCGCGAACACTCTGGAGGTGGTCCGGAGCGTGCGCGCCGCGCTGCCGGAAATCGAGGCGCAGCTGCCCGCGGGGATGAAGCTGGGCGTGCCCTACGACTCCACGTTCTACATCCAGAGCGCGCTGAGCGAAGTGCTCAAGACACTGGGTGAGACGCTTCTGATCGTCCTGGTGGTCATCTTCCTGTTCATCGGGTCGGCGCGCGCCGTGCTCGTCCCGATTGTCGCGATCCCGATCTCGCTAGTCGGGGCGGTCTTCCTGATGCTCATGGCCGGCTTCACCATCAACCTCCTGACGTTGCTGGCCATCGTCCTGGCCGTGGGCCTCGTCGTGGACGACGCTATCGTCATGGTGGAGAACGTCGAGCGGCACATCCGGGCGGGAGAGCCGCCGATGCAGGCGGCGCTCGTCGCCGCGCGGGAGCTGGTCGGTCCGATCGTGGCGATGACGATCACCCTGGCGGCGGTCTACACGCCGGTGGCGATCCAGGGAGGACTCACAGGGGCCCTGTTCCGGGAATTCGCCTTCACGCTGGCAGGGGCGGTGATCGTCTCGGGCGTCGTCGCGCTCACCCTGTCGCCCATGATGAGCTCGAGGCTTCTGCGGGCCGGGGACTCCGAGCGGGGTTTCGCCCGATGGGTCAACCGCCGGCTCGACGGCCTCCGGCGGCTCTACACGAGGCTCCTGGCAGGGACTCTGGCGTACCGCCCCGTGGTGCTGCTCGTTTGGGCGGTCGTGGTCCTCTTGATCGTCCCGTTCTATCTCTTCTCGCAGAAGGAGCTGGCGCCCAGCGAGGACCAAGGCGTGGTGTTCGGAATTGTGCAAGCGGCTCCCAACTCCACCCTCGATCAGACGAAGCTGTTCGCGTCGAGAATCAACGAGGTCTACAAGTCCTTTCCGGAGACGGAGAACACGTTCCAGATCACGACGCCTTCCGGCGGGTTCGGAGGGATGGTGACCCGGCCCTGGAGCGAGCGGAAGAAGACGACGGAGCAGCTCCGTCTCGAGGCGGGGGCGGCTCTCTCGAAGATTCCCGGGGTGCGCGTGATTCCTCTCACGCCTCCGCCGCTTCCCGGCGGCGGCGACTTTCCCGTCGACTTCGTGATCGCTTCGACGGCAGAGCCGGCGCAGCTTGTGGATCTGGCGAACCGGCTCGTCCAGAAGGCCTACGCGAGCGGGATGTTCGTGTTCGCCGACGCCGATGTGAAGTTCGACCAGCCCCAGGCGGAGGTGGTGTTCGATCGGGACCGGGTCCGCTCCCAGGGGGTCGAGTTGAGCCAGGCGGGAGGGGACCTCTCAACGCTGCTGGGCGGGAACTACGTCAACCGGTTCAGCATCCAGGGACGGAGCTACAAGGTGATCCCGCAGATCGAGCGCGCCGGCCGTCTGACCCCCGATCAGCTCAAGGATATCTATGTCACTGGCCCCGAAGGCAAGCTGGTTCCACTCTCCACATTCGCGGCGCTGAAAACCACCACGGAGCCGAGGGAGCTGAAGCGGTTCCAGCAGCTCAACGCCGTGCGGATTCAGGGGGTCATTCCTCCGCCGGTCTCCCTCGACCAGGCGCTCCGCGTGCTGGAGGAGGAGGCGCGCCAGATTCTCCCCCAAGGGTTCACCATCGACTACGCGGGGGAGTCGCGCCAGCTCCGCACGGAAGGGACCAAGTTCCTGGGGATCTTCCTGCTCTCGGCGATCCTGATCTACCTGGTCCTGGCGGCGCAGTTCGAGAGCTTCCGGGATCCCTTCATCATCCTGATCGGATCGGTCCCTCTGGCGATCGCGGGATCGCTGCTCTTCTCGTTCCTGGGTTTCACGACGCTCAACATCTACAGCCAGGTCGGCCTGATCACCCTGGTGGGGCTCGTCTCCAAGAACGGAATCCTGATCGTCGAGTTCGCGAACCACCTCCAGGAGCGGGGCATGGACAAGGTCCGGGCGGTCGTCGAGGCGGCGGCCACGCGGCTGCGGCCCGTCTTGATGACGACGGCGGCGACCGTGGTGGGCCACTTCCCGCTAATCATCGCCACGGGGCCGGGGGCCGGCGCCCGCAACAGCATCGGCATCATGCTCGTCACCGGCATGATCATCGGCACGGCCTTCACCCTGTTCGTCGTCCCGTCGATTTATGTGCTCGTCGGCCGGGTGCACAAGGCGGCGAGCGCCACGGAGCCCATCAGGCCCGGAGCGGCCGCGCACGGCGAGGCGGCGCCGGCCATGATTTGAGCGACAATGGGGCGGGGCAGGCGCGCCGGCGCCGGAGCCTCATTCTCAGCGGGCCTTGGAGGACGGCCGGCAGGCTCCGTCCCGATCCCGCGTAAAGGAGCCTTGACCATGCGAATCTTCGTCGCGGGCAGCACCGGCGTCGCGGGCAGGGCACTGGTGCCGCTCTTGCTGGAGAACGGCCACGACGTCGTGGCGCTCGTCCGCTTCGCTCCCAAGGCCCGAGATCTCGAGGCGATGGGCGCGACGATCGCGCTCGGCGATGCCCTGGACAAGGCAGAGCTGACGCAGGCGATCCGAAAGGCCGAGCCGGAGGTGATTCTCAACGAGCTTACGAGTCTCGCCGGAGCCGGCGATTTCAGGCGACTCGACGAAGAGTTTGCGCTGACGAACCGGCTCCGCACCGAGGCGACCGACACGATGCTCGCGGCGGCGCGCCTCGTGGGAGCGCGGCGCTTCGTCGCCCAGAGCTTCTGCGGCTGGCCATTTGCCCGCGAAGGCGGTCCCGTCAAGACCGAGGAAGATCCCCTCGATACCGATCCGCCCGCCCATTTCGGCAAGACGCTGGCGGCCATCCGGTACCTCGAAGACGCCGTGCGAGCGGCCGAGGACGTCGAGGCGCTCGCCCTGCGCTACGGGTTCTTCTACGGCCCGGGAACCGCCATCGCGCGGGACGGCCTCATCGCAGATCTTGTCCGCAACCGCAAGATTCCTATCGTCGGCGACGGGGGCGGCATCTGGTCGTTCGTCCACATCGACGACGCCGCCCGGGCGACCCTGGAGGCGATCTCGCATGGCAAGCCGGGGATCTACAACGTCGTGGACGACGAACCGGCGGCCGTCTCGACCTGGCTGCCGGCGCTCGCCGAGGCGGTGGGAGCGCCGCCGCCCCGGAAGATGCCGATCTGGCTCGCCAGGATGGCGATCGGTGACGGGGGAGTGTCCTTGATGACGGAGGCTCGGGGCGGCTCCAACGCCAAGGCGAAACGCGAGCTGGAGTGGCAGCTCGCCTACCCGAGCTGGCGCCGCGGCTTCGTCGAAGGGCTCGGCTGAATGCCACCGGAGCAGCGCCTCATGCCACGAATAGAATTGCGCCGGAGACAGTGATGGCCGTGCTTTTCGTCCTGATCGGCGGGATCCTCGCGTTTCGCGGTCTGGGAAGTTTGGGCGTCGTAGCTTTGGCCTCCTGGCCGGCGGCAGCGCGCTGGGGCCTCGCGCTGATGCTCCTGTTCACCGCGAGCGCGCATTTCACGAAGATGAGAGAGGATCTCGTTCGTATGACGCCGCCCTGGGTTCCCCACCCCCGGCTCATGGTCGCGTTCACCGGCGTCTGCGAGATTCTCGGCGCCGTCGGCCTCCTGATCCCGACCTTGCAGCGCGCGGCAGGTCTTGCCCTGGTCCTGCTGTTCGTCGCGCTGCTCCCCGCCAACGTCCATGGCGCACGGGCGGGTGTTCTCCTGAGGGGGAGACCCGCGACTCCGTTGTGGCTGCGGGTCCCCATGCAGATCCTATTCATCGCGCTCGCCTGGTGGTCGACGCAATGAGTGGTCCAGGGCCCGCGGGCGGCGCGTCCTGAACCGGTCGGAATCGTGGTCGAGCGAGCCCCCTGGCCCCGACTTCTCCACAAGGCCGCGCTCGACAGGCCGGAATCAGAGCTGCAGCAGGCCGCCGTCGAGAATCAGCTCGGTCCCCACCACGAACTGGGACTCGTTCGACGAAAGGTAGAGGACGGCGGCGGCGATCTCCTCCGGCCGGCCGAAGCGCTTGAGCGGCACCTGCGAGGTGATCCATTCCTTCAGCTGCCGCGCCTGCTCCTCCGGCAGGTCCATCCGATCGAAAATGGGAGTGGCGACCGGCCCCGGGCTGACGACGTTCACGCGCACACCCCGCGGAAGAAGGTCGGCCGACAGCGTCTTCGCGAGGTTCACGACCGCCGCTTTGCTGGCGCCATAAACGCTCGAGCCTGCCAACCCGCGGTGCGCGTTGATCGAGGCGTTCAGGACCACGGCGGCCCCGCGCGAGAAGAGCGGCGCCGCCTTCTGGACCGTGAAGAACGTCCCTTTGAGGTTGGTCGCCATCGTCTCGTCGAAGAACCCTTCGGTCACCTCCTCCAAGGGGACGAAGCGCCCGATGCCGGCGTTGACGAACAATGCGTCGATCCGGCCGAACTTGCTCTTGATCTGATCCATAGCGGCCGCGATCTCCGTGACTTTCGACATGTCCGCCTGGAGCGCCAGCGCCTCGGGTCCCAGCTCCTTTTGCGCTGCCTTCAAGGTCGCGTCGCTGCGTCCGGTGATCGCCACCTTCGCCCCTTCGCGCCGGAATGCCTTGGCGGTCGCGAGCCCGATGCCGCTGTTCCCGCCCGTAACAACCGCCACCTTGTCGGTGAATCTCTCGCCCATCGCAGCCTCCTGTGGATGTCAACCTACTGTTGAGTTATGGAAAGCTTTCTCCGCAGATTGCGTATCATTCCCCTGCTGGCCGTTCCACCAACCCCCGTACCCCCTGTCTCTGGGCCAATTCGAAGGACTGGCGAAGCAACGAAATCGCCCGATCGACGTCGGCAGCCTCCCAGAGGTAAAAACTGATCCAGCCGCTGTCGGGCAAGACATGATGCGGCTCGGCGCGACCATCGGCCACGATTTCATCCCGCACCTTCTTGGGAAATGGGATGTCCACGAGACGGTCGCCGTGGACGTGGCCCAGCTCGCGCCGGTGGAGACGGTACTCGGTGCCGCCGAAGCGGTGCCGATAGGCGGTCACGCCCGGCCAGCTCAAAACGGCTTCGTGAATTCTCTGTCGCGCGCCACGAACGGACATATGATTCTCCTCCAAAACTGAGTCCATGCACGGTCTCCGGACGCTCCTCGCCTCCCTTAGGGTCGGAGAGAAACCCAGGCGAGCGTGAGGGAGGCTCCGACATCGGGCGTGTTCTCGAAATTGGCCACGTTCTCCGTCACCGCGAAGGCATAGACGAAATGGCCGCGCCGGCTGCGCAGCCCCAAGCTCGCCTGATACTTGTTCGCCCGAATCTCCGCGATGGTCGTGTCCCGCAGGGCACTCTCGCTGGCGTACAGCTGGAGGATGAAGCTCGCGTGCGCCTTGAGGGCGACTTCGTACGCCGCCGTCAGCGTCGGAACCACGCGACTTCCCAGCTTGACCCCGAACACGCGGCCATCCGTGCGAACCAGGCTGGTGCTGAAATAAATTCCCTGGCGCCCGAATTTGCCCTGAAGAGAAGCCTGCAGGCCGTAATCGTTCGTGCCCGTGGAAAGCAGCGAGCGCTCCCCGCGCAGCGCAAACTTGGCGGCGCCGTCGAGAACGAGCCCCCAGCGCGAGGCCGGCAGAAGCCAGAAGCGCCGCATCCCGATCACCGGATCGCCCAAACCTCCTTCGATCGGTGCTTCGAGGAAAGAGGATCGCAGCCCTTTCAGCGACAGGACGCTTTGGAAATGATCGCGAGCCACCAGGTCCCGCCCGTCGGCGCTGTTGCCAATCGCCTCGTGGAAGCCTTCGATCCTCCCATCGAGGAACCCTCCGGAGAAGGAGTAGGCGGGAAGGGTCAGGTAGGCGGACCATTCGGAGGCGATCGCGTAATGAACCGTGAGGTCGAGAAGACCGAACTCGCCGTCGACCAAATAGGCGTCCTGCCCGAGCCCCAGGATGGCGTCGATGTCGGCCTGCCCCAGCGGCCGCCGGGAGTCCCGCTCTTCGAGGTAGCTCCTCACGTTGTCGCTCATCACGAAGGTGTTGGTGTACGAAAGATCCGCCTCGACGGCCCAGCTTCCGCGCCCGGCGTCGATGGCGTGGGCGGGCAACATGTCGAGCCGGAGGATGTTGAACGGAGTCATGTCGCGAATCCTCAGCGGACCGAGGAGCTCGGAATCTCCCGCCCGAGCCCAGGTCAGCGAGAGAAAGAGCAGGCCCAGACTCACCCTCCCCCATCGCGAGCGGCGCCGGGATCGCTGGGCGCGGAGAATCCGATGGAGGGGGTGGAGCATGGCTCACCTTCGATCGGACCGATCCGGGCCGTAAAACGTCTTCAGGAGCCCAAAGCCCCCGTGGACCATTAGCGCGAGTCCAATCAGGGTCATCAAGACTGCCGAGAACAAAACGAGTGAAGTGAGCCACATCATGACCAGACCTCCTCAAGACCGGCACCTCGTCAATGAGTCGGGACGTCCTTGCCCGACGTCATCTCCCGTATGTCAAGCTGCGTGCCAGGGAAGAAACGTCCTCTGTCTTGCCGGTAACTGGCTCGATGCTCGTAGGTTGCGGCTAGTCGACGCGAGGAATCGCCCGGCGCGTCGACGGACCCGGTGTGGGGATTCAGACAGCTTGCGGGAAATCGTTCAGCAGATTTGAAGAGGAAGGAGGCTCGAGGTTTCGTGTGAACGGCGCACAGAACCCTGTTTCACTCGTCTCTCAGCGCGGTCAGCGGGTCGATGCGGATGGCCCGCAAGGCCGGCAGGCAGCTTGCGACCACCGAGACCGCGGAGAGCAACAACGGAATCGCCGCGAAGGTGAGAGGATCGCCGGTGGTGACTCCGAAGAGCAGGCTCGAGAGCAGGCGGGTCACGCCCAGCGCGGCGGCCAATCCGAGTCCCACGCCCGCGAGCGTCAGGGCCAGGACCCTCGTCATGACGAGCCGGAGCACGTCCACCGGCCGCGCTCCCAGCGCGATACGCAGCCCGATCTCCGGCGTCCGCTGGCTCACCGAATAGGCGGTGACGCTGTAGATCCCGAGCGCGGCCAGCGCCAGGGCGAGGGATGCGAACAGCCCGGCGAGAATCAGGATGTACCGCCGGCCGGCCATGGATCCCCCGATGACCTCCTCCATGGTCCGGAGGTTCGCCACCGGCTGATCCGGGTCGATGTCCCGCATCCGCCGCCGGACGGCGCCCATCAGGCTGCGCGGCTCGCCGGCGGTCCGGATGACGACGGCCAGTGAGGAAATCGTCCGCTGATTCGCGGACAGGTAGAAGGTCTCCGCGTTGACCGTTTCCAACCCGTCGAGTCTGACGTCCCCGACGATCCCGACAATCTCGCGCTCGACGGAGGATTTCCCCAGGACGACGTGCCGGCCGATCGGATCCGCGTCCGGGAAGAAACGGCGCGCGAAGCTCTCGCTGATGACCACGGTGATGGGGGCCGTGTCGTCCTCGTCCTCACGGAAGCCTCGCCCCTTTCGGAGAGGGATTCCCAATGTCCGAAAGTAGCCTGGCGTGACCGTGTTGAAGGGAACGACCGCTCGCTCGCCGGGAGGAGGGACGGCAAGGCCGGGGACCGCGGCCAGCGTCTGGGGAGTGGTTTCCCCGAGCGGCAGCGTTTCGGCGGCCCCTACCGATAGGGCGCCCGGCAGCGATCCGAGATCGTCCGAAAGACGCCGATAGAACTCGCGCCTCTGAGCCGGTTGGGCGTACTTCGAAGGCGCCAGATCGATCTTCGCGGAGAGGAGGTTGCCGGGCCGGAACCCTATGTCGACGGCGAGGAGCCGCACGAAGCTGCGCATGAGAAGGCCGGCGCCAATCAGCAGCACGACCGCGAGGGCCACCTCGGCGACGACCAGGAGGGCTCGGATCCTCAAGCCGCGCGGGCCGCCGATGGAACCCGGACCGGCGTCGCGCAGCACTTCGTTCAAGTCCGTCCGGGAGGCGTACAGCGCCGGAGCCATCCCGAAGATCAGTCCCGTGAAGAGCGCCAGCCCGCCGGTGACGGCGAGCACGCCTCCGTCGAGCCGGATCTCGGAATTCCGCGGGAGGTGCCCGGCTCCCCTGGAGACCAGGAGGGTCAGACCCCACGTCGCGATCAGCAGGCCCGCCAATGCCGCGGTGGTGGACAGCACGAGACTCTCGGAAAGCGTCTGGAGCATCAGGCGGCGAGGACTTGCCCCGAGCACGGCCCGCACGGCCATCTCTCGGCGCCTTCCTGTGGATCTCGCGAGCAGCAGATTCGCCACGTTGGCGCAGGCGATCAGAAGGACGAATCCCACGGCGACGAGCAGAACGAGCAAGGTGGGCCGGACGCCCGAGACCATCTGATCCTTCATCGGCACGATCCGATACTGAAGGTCGGCATCGAGTCCTTCGGAGTACGGTTCCCTTGCGGCGATGACGTCAAGCTCCGCCTGCGCCCGGCCGATCGACACCCCGGGCTTCAGCCGCGCGATGAGGCTGAGATAGCCGGAGCCTCTCTCCACGGCGCCTGAGCTCAGAAAGCTCGGCTCGAGGACGCGCGGGATCCAGACGTCCGCCTCTCCGTCGGGAAAGACGAATCCCGCCGGCAGGACCCCGACGATCGCGCGCGGAATCCCGTCGAGCGAAACCGGCTTTCCCAGGATTCTCGGATCCGATCCGAACCGATGCCGCCACAGCGCGTCACTCAAAAGGACCACCGGGGCGCCGCCCGGCTGCTCCTCCTCGCCCCGGAAGTTGCGACCTCGGGCGGGTCTCACACGGAGGACATCCAGGACGCCCGGCGAGACCCTCAAGGCGCTCAACTGCCGCGGCTCGCGAACCCCGGTGAGGTTGATCGTGTCGGCAGTGTAGGCGCCGATGGCTTCGAAAGCGCTACTCTGTCTCGCGATGCCGAGAAATCGCCGGTGGGAGAGAGGCGCTTCCTCCAGGCCCCTCGCGGGAGCCGAGCCCCACACCTGCATGATCCGGTTGGGCTCGAGGTAGGGGAGCGGTCGCACCAGGACGGCGTTGACGATGCTGAAAACCGCGGTGTTCGCTCCCATGCTCAAGGCCAGCGTCGCCACGGCGATGCCCGTCCATACCGGATCCTTCCGCAGCTCCCGGAAAGCGTGCCGCAACTCGCGAACCGGCGACCTCAAGGGTACCTCCATCGACCGTAACGGAACACGTCCCAAGGGCGCTCAGGGTAGGAGTGCGCGACGAATGCGCGCGGCGGAGATCGTCACTCTTTCGATCAAGACTTTCGACGCGCCCGCCTTCGAAGTCTCCACCCCGACCTTCGAGGGCCAGGCGTCCTCCAGGTAGAAGCGGGCCACCGGGCTTCCATCGTAGTCGTACATCACCAAGGAACATGTCTTGCGGCCGGCGGCGCCTCCTTCGAGAACCTCGTCCTGCCATGTGGTGAACTCCAGGCCGGAGAGCGGGCGGCTCAGGACGAGGACATTCGGGATGAGCCTGGGCTCCGAGCCCTCCACCAGCTCTACCGATGAGGAGATTTCTTGCAGCTCCGTGAATGCCGCAATCTCGCGACCGTCGGCCAGAAGGGAGAAGCGGGCGGCGGTCAGAGCATCCTGCGGCGCAGCCGTGCGAAAGGCGGCGGGAAGCGTCAGCGTAGCCGCACCGAGCACCAGGACGAGCAAAGCAAATCTTCTGAACAGCGTCAGGCTCATGACCCTCTCTCCTTTTCAGGCTGATTGAAGGGACCCACCCGCCGGGCGAGACGGGAGCGCCTCCTTTATATCCACCGGACCCAGGCGAAAATCAAGCCTCCTCTGGTGACTATCTCCCCGCTTGCGCCCCGCCCCCTTGCGTGAATCGGCGCATCCGTGAAATGATTGCAATCAAGGCCGTCCCGTCGCGACCGGCGCCGGCAGTTCCCCCCAAGGCGCGAACAGCGATGGCGAAACGGATGAGCCTTCCCCCCTAATGTCTCGAGAACTCTCAGAGTCGGGCTCCAGAATAGCCGAAAGAAACACCGGGCCATGCAGCGTCGCGCTCCCCCCCGGCGCGAATGGCTCGATTCGGTGGGACAGGATCCAAGGTCCACGCGCGGGTAGGGGGGCCCCGGATGCCTCGGGCCGACTTCCGAAAGACAATCGTTCGTCTTGCGCCGGCGATCGCGGCGGCTTGCCTCGTCTACTTCGGCGGGCTCTCCGGCGAGTTCGTTTACGACGACAACGAGCAGATCGTCAAGAACCCCTGGGTCCACGAAGTCCGCTACCTGCCTGAAATCCTCACGCACACGGTGTGGGCTTATCAGACTCCCGAGCCGACGAACTACTACCGTCCCGTCCAGATGGGTCTTTACAATCTGGCGTGGAGCGTCCTCGGCGGCTCCCCTAGATCGTTCCACGCCGTCAATCTGCTTTTCCATCTGCTTTGTGTCGCCGCTCTTTTCTTCCTGGCGCGGGAGCTGTCCCGGGACGACGTGATGACGGCCGGCGCGGCCCTCCTCTTCGCCGTGCACCCTCTCAACACCGAGGCGGTGGCCTGGATTGCCTGCCTTCCGGATCTGACCTACGCCTTCTTCGTCATGACGACGCTGTTCCTCCACGCTCGATCCCGCCGGGCCGCGGGCCGGCGGCGAGGGTTGCTGGAAGGGCTCGCGGTGGCGGCCTATCTCTTGGGTCTGTTCTCCAAGGAGACCGCGGTCGCTCTCCTTCCTCTGGTCTTCCTCCTCGAGATCTGGATTCCACGCGGAGACGACGCGAACCGGATCGCCCGCCCCCCCTCGGATCGAGGAGGGAGGCGGAAAAAGCCATGGTCTTCGTTCTCCGTCCCTGCCGGACAATTGGCCCGCGCGCTCCTGCCCTACGCGCTCGCGACCCTCGGGTATCTGCTCCTCCGCCTGGCGGTGGTCGGCGGGATCGCCCCGCGGGATCGGAAGGATCTGACGGCGCTGGACGCCTTGCTCAACGCGCCCGCGCTGCTCCTTTCCTACCTGCGGGCGATGGTCGCGCCGGTTCGCCTGCTCGCGATTCACGTCCTCGAGCGGGTCCCTTCGGCCGGCCATGTCCGTTTCATCGGGTGCGCCCTCGGGGTGGCGGCCTTCGTCTTCCTGGTCGTCAGGCTGTCGCGGCGGCGTCCCGATCTCGCCTTCGCCGGCAGTCTCATCCTGCTGCCGCTCCTGCCGGTCCTCTACATTCCCGCCTTGGGAGAAAACGCTTTCGCCGAGCGCTACAGCTACCTCGCGACGGCCGGATTCGCCTGGCTCGCGGCGGGCGCTCTCACGGCGTTGATCCGCTCCCTCCGGGGAATCGGGAGACATGCGGCATGGGCCGGAGCGTTGATGTTCCTTGCTATGCCGTGCGCTTGGCGGACGGTTACGAGAACCGCCGATTGGCACGACGATCGCAGGCTCGCCACGGCCACCCTTAGGGACGAGCCGCGCGCGTGGCAAATGCACGTCGTGCTAGCAAGCTGGTACTATCGGCACGATCAGCTCGAACAAGCCCTCGCGACGCTCGAAAGAGGGCTCACGGTCGTCGCCGGGAATCCCCGATTGGAAGCCGAAGCGACCGGGCTTCGATTGCAGCTTCACCGCATCCGGCCTGAGGAAGCCATCCGTGACTTCCGGCGCATAGCCGCCACCTATCCCGCCTTCTATGAAGCCGAATATTGTCTTGGGGATGCTTATCTGAAGATCGATCGGCCGGCCGAAGCGGCAGCTGCCTTCCGCCGGGCGATCGCGATCAATCCCCTGGGAATCGAGGCCCACGAGGGCCTCTTCGTGGCGCTGGTGGCGCAAGGACGATCGGTCGACTGGCGCAGCTCTCGGGAGCGGCTTTCCACTCCAATGGCGCCGCGGGCCATGGACAAGCTGCTGGAAGGAGTGGCGCAGGAGAAGGCGGGCCGCCTCGACGACGCCGAGGCCTCCCTGCAAGAGGCGCTCCGCCTCGATCCCAAATCCGACCGCGCGCTGCTCTCCCTCGCCGTCGTGGAGAATCGGCGGGGAAGATACGCGGAGGCGGCCGATTACTGCCGCCGCGCCCTCGCTCTCAAGCCCGCCTCGGTGGAGATCTACGAGCAGCTGGGAGTGAGCGTGCTCAACCTCGGGGAGGTGGAGGAGGCGGTCGAGGCGCTCGAGAAGGCCGTCGCGCTCGATCCCTCCGACAAGGAAGCTCAAAACCGTTTAGGCGTGGCCTACGCCAAGGGGGGGCGGCAAAACGAGGCGCGCGAAGCCTTCCGGAAAGCCCTGTCCCTCGATCCTGCCTTCGAGAAGGCGCGGTTCAACCTGGAGCGCCTCGAGCGCGAGGTCGTCGCGGAGGGAGCGAGGTGATGGGATACACGAATTCGGCCGCATCACCCTCATGCGGCTCGCGGGGCGTTATCTCACGCGCCAGCCCCGCGTGCCGGGCCTACGGCTTCCGGGTCGAATCGATCCTTCCCGCCCGATCCGAGGCTCATCGCCCGTAGCTCAGATGGCTGTAGCGAGATTCCAGAGGATTTCGCACTCCTGCTCGCTTGAACGCCAACCCAGGAGCGTGGCGCCGCCTGAATCCAACCGAAGAATTGACTTGACGGAACCGCCCGAGTGGATCGTCTACACGCGTCGACCCGACAACCTGTACGGCCGCGGCTGTAACCAGCCCAGCTGGAAACCCGCCCGGGCTGATCGACCGCCACGGTCGGGCCGCTGACGATTTGTAACCGCTTGAATTCCATTCCACGGCGGACGAAAATGCCCTGAGTGGTCCAAGACATTTGAGGTTGACACGAGGTCGACACCCACCGTAGGAGATCCCTTATGATAGCAGTCATTGACATTTTCAGATCCCGCGCCGGTGCGGAGGGCGCGGTTCAGCGCCTCAGGCAGATCGGTATTCCATGAGCAGCGCCTCCATTCCAGCTACACCCGTGAATCCCGAGCCCCCGGGCGAAGCGGCAAATCGTGCTGAGGAAGCTTTGACCATCCAAGAAAAGCCTGCGCCGGAAGCCGCTCGGTCGACCGTCCGCATGTCCGTGGACGCCCGGGGCCTGGCGCTCGGTATCCTGGCTACGGTCGCCGTGGTGTTCGTTCTCCAATGGGCGCAGAGTTTCGTCATATCGGTATTGGTTGGGATTTTCTTTGCTTACACCCTGAATCCGCTCGTCGTGTGGCTCGAAAGGATCAAAATCCCTCGCGTGCTGGGTGCCGGCATCGTGCTGGCGGCAGTTGTGAGCGCACTGGTGCTGGGGACCTATTCTTTGCGTGGGCAGATACAGACTATCCTCGAGCAGGTTCCCGAAGCGGCGAGCAAGGTCTCTGCGGGGCTCGCCAGTCTGCGGCGTGGTCAGCCCGGTAATATACAGAAAATGCAAACCGCCGCGCGCGAGATCGAAAAGGCGGCCAGCCAGGCGGCCGACAGTCCATCGACTTCCAGGCAGCCCGCCATGCACGTCGTCATCGACCAACCCCCATTCAAGCTCGGAAGCTTCCTATTGGTGGGCTCCATGGGGGCTTTGGGATTCATGGCCGAAGCGGCCATGGTGCTTTTCCTCGTGTTTTTTCTCTTGCTGGCGGGCGACACCTTCAAGCGGAAGCTGGTGCGACTCACGGGGCCTCTGCTGTCGAACAAGAAGATTACGGTGCGTATCCTGGATGACATCAACGACACCATCCAGAAATATATGTTCATGCTGTTGATGACCAACGTCCTGGTTGGGCTGCTCACTTGGATCGCGCTGCGCTGGATCGGCTTGGAAAACGCGGGAGCATGGGCAGTCGCAGCGGGGTTGCTTCATGTCATCCCTTACTTGGGTCCGTCCGTCACCGCGGCCGCCACGGGATTGGTGGCCTTCATGCAGTTCGACTCGTTTTCGGTGGCTCTGCTGGTCGCCGGGACGTCGTTGGCGATCGCCACGGTCGTCGGCACTTTTATCACCACATGGATGACCGGTAGAATCGCCAAGATGAACGCAGCGGCCGTGTTTATCTCGCTGCTGTTCTGGGCATGGCTCTGGGGAGTCTGGGGCATGCTGCTCAGCATTCCGATCATCGTCATGGTGAAAGTCGTAGCGCAGCACGTGGAGCAACTGCAGCCGGTGGCGGAATTGCTCGGCGAGTAAGGGTTTTATTCCTTGGATACGTCGGGCGCTCCGAAGGCGACCTGCGGGTAGTACGTCCGCAGCGCGTCCATGATCTTGATGACGGAAGCGTTCGATCCCGATTCACGGTTGACATCACGGAACCGGTACCGGGCGCCCTTCACGATCTGGAGGTTGATCTGGTAGCAGAAATTATCAGGCGTCCGCGCCTGGCACGTGAACCACACTTTCTCGAGGCCGTTGATTTGGAAGTCGAAGTTCTTCTTGGGGTCGTCTCCATCCACCCACGCGAGCGAGTCTGCCCGCATGACCAGCCGGCCCGAACGGCTTTTCTTCAGGGACATTGATCTTACCAGCACCAAATCCTCGAAGACCATCTCTCCCGGGGCGGCCAGAGCGGGCGCGGCGACTCCCGGCGCGGCCTGGGTCCCGGCGCGGGTTGCCATCAAGGCCCCGATGATGGATTCCAGGACGCCGTTTTGCTTGAGATAGAGAAGATCCGGGACGGAGAGGTTGAACGCCGGGTCCGAGTGTCTCAACTGCTCGGCGATGATGGATTCGGAGATTCCCGATTTGATGAGACGCACGAGGTCGACGAGGCGAGGGTCATCAGGCTGGAGCGCGACGGACGGAGGTTTGGGTGCGGCGACCCGAGCGCCGATGGTGGCAATGACGGTCTCCGACACGCCGGCGGCGCGAAGCGTGACGAGGTCGCCGGCCGTCATGTCGACGGTATTGGCCGGGTTTCTGACCACGGCGATGATGCCGTCGGCTGTCGCGCCTGCTCTGTGGGCAATCAGGATGGAGTTGACCGTCAACTCTTCCGCACTTGCCGCCGTTGCAAGCGCCAGCAGGGCTGTACCGAGCAGAGAACATAGGATTGTGCGTTTCATGGGGGTGTACCTGTCCTTTCCTAAGGCATTCCTCGAGGACGAATCATTCTTTAATTCTGTGAGAGTCGCGCGCGTTTCACTGGCGCCAGGATAGGCTAGGGAACCATGCAGGTGCTATGGGGTGTCTACCCCACTCTGGCAAAGAGCCAACATTGTTGCGTCAGGCGGAAGAATCTCATCAGGGGTGAATACCCTATAGCGCTCCCCGGGCTCCAGACTTAGGATCACCTCACGAAGCACAACGCATTGTGCGGCCGCCGGCGGGGACATGGTCCGCCGGCTGGCTGGCCATCATTCCTCAACAGTGGAGGTGTTTGTTTCTCCGATGCGGTGCCCTAGTGTGTCGCCAATGTGCTCCAATCCAACTGCAACGAGGTGAAAGCATGACTACTAAGAGAGTTCGTAGCCGAATCGTACTGGGTAGTCTGGTGGCGTTGATGGTTCTGCCCGCGGGGGTGGCCTTCGCCCAGACCCGAATCAAGCCGGGATTCAATCTGTTTTCGGTGGAACAGGATCAGGAGATCGGGCGTCAATCAGCGAATGAGGCCGAGCGCCAGCTCCCGATCCTCAGCGACCGTTCGATCGATGGATACATCAATACGGTCGGGAAACGCCTGGCGGCCGTCGCGCCCGGGGCGAAGTACCCCTACCAGTTCAAGGTCGTGAACGCCTCGGACATCAACGCATTCGCGCTGCCGGGGGGATATCTATACCTGAACCGAGGCCTCATCGAGGCGGCTCGAAACGAGGGCCAGCTCTCGGGAGTGATGGCGCACGAGATGGCGCATGTCGCCCTGCGGCACGGGACCAATCAGGCGTCGAAGGCATACCTGGGCCAGGCGGGCTTGGGCGTCATGGGGGGGCTCGCGGGGAACAGCAGCTCCACCCAGAAGACGATCGGCGCGGTCGGAGGTTTCGGCTTGAATGCTCTGTTCTTGAAGTTCAGCCGCACGGACGAGGAGCAGGCGGACGTCGTGGGCGCCCAGATGATGGCGAAGGCCGGCTACGACCCCAAGGACATGGTGGATTTCTTCGAGATGTTGCGCAGCACGAAGGATCGCGATCCGAGCAAGGTGGAACAGTTCTTTAGCAGTCATCCCGCCCCCAAGGATCGCGCGGCCCGAATCCAGAAAGAAATGAAGATGCTGAACATCAACCCGACTCGGGCCGTGGGCGGTTTTCAGCAGGCCAAGTCCGAGCTCCAGGGGATGCCCAAGGCCAGATCCCTGCAGCAGATCGCGCAAGCACAGGGGACGCCCAGTCTACAGCAGCCCGGGGTCAGCAACGCACGCATTGTTCAAATGAACATCGATCGTCCCTCTTCGAGTTTCCGCTCATTCGAGCAGCGGGGGCAGTTCTTCCAGATTGATTATCCGACGAACTGGCAGGTCTACGAGCCCACGAACGGTTACGGGGTGACCCTCGCTCCGGACGGCGGGTACGTGGACACGGGCGGCGAAGAGAGAAACCTCGTGTACGGCGTGATCGTCAACCATTACGACACGTTTGACGGCGCGACCAACGAAAGGTTTGTCAGCCCCGGAGGCTTCGAAAGTGCCGGCAACAGCCTCGTGGACAACAACGGCCGCATCCAGAGCCGAACCACCCTCGCGCGGGCGACGAACGATCTCGTCAGCCAGATCCTGCGGACGAATCCCTATCTGAGGATGATCCCCAACTCGCAGCGAACCGACACGATCAGCGGAGCGTCAGCACTTTCCCTGGTCCTCTCGGGCCGCTCGCCGGTGACGCGAGAAGAAGAGCGGGTCACGGTCTTCACTCGCGAGCTTCCCGATGACGACGTCATCTACGCGCTCTTCATCGCCCCGGGGCAGAATTACGACGAAGCGAGAAAGACCTTCGATCGGATGATATCCAGCCTGCAGGTTAACGACGAGGCGGCGCACTAGTAGCGCCGTAGATACGACAGCTCTCGGTTTGAGTCTAAACATGGCCATCGACTGAGAGTATGGGTGATGTCTTGAGGTGTTGTTAAGCGCGCGAAGGGCACCGACTCATTGAAGGCGGTTGCGAAGCCAACCATTTCATCGAGTAGGTGCCCTTGAGTTTCCGGACATTATCTCAGTACAAACCACACCGGTGAGAGCGGTGCCGACTCTGCGCAAGGCCAGCCACGTGAAGAAGCAAATCCACGGGGAGGATGGCCGCTGGGTCCACGAGCCGAAGTCAGCCGCCGAGTCCCAGAATGAATCAGGATCCTCCGAGGGCGCAGTGCCGATTCTTTCTCTCCCCCGCGATTCTCAGGTCCGCGATCTCCACCTCCACCCCTTCGACCTGCCCGGCGAGGCGCACTTGCGGAAGAGGAAGATAGTTCGCGATATCAAATCTTCCCACGCACGCGCGCGGTCCTACAAAGCATATCCAATCGTAATCGCCGCTGTCCAATAGTTTCACAGTGCCGCTGCCTTCAACCAGTATCGCTTGGCAAGCGTGACGATTGGAAGGTGCCACCCTGCGTGGAAGCGCACCGCAATGCCTTTCTCCGCAGCGGAAGGGAGCGGGGCAGGTCCATTGGAGGCATGAGCCGTGGGGCTGGTCATTCGGGCCAGCGGGGACTCGACAGCTGGATCCGCCAGATGGGTCCCGTCGGGTAGAGAGGCCCTTCGAACCTCACGAATGCCGGCACGTCGTCCATGAGGATCCAGACATGCTCGTCCGGCGGCATGCGCCCCAGCACGGTAGCGAATAACTTGAGCCAAATCCCAAGCTGTGGCTTTAACACGTAGTGGACGGCGGTCTTGGCGAGATCGCCGACCAAGACCTTCTGCTCGCCGGCCGGTGCCACCGACAGCTGGATGAGCCGGGGCTCTGGCGTGAAGGCCACGAAATGGACGGTCTCGTGGGCACCCTTGGGGAGGTCCTTCATGACGCTGAGCATGAGGCCATTGTAGACGTCAGGCGGTAGTTCGAGCGTCCCCTGGAGCGCTGTTTCCTTGCCGTCCTTGTGGGCCTTTTTTTTCATGCTGTACTTGTGGGTGGCGCGCTCCATCGAGATCTCGACGTCTTCCGGGAATATGGGTCCGCGCTGCAACAAGTGATAGCTCTGCATGGTGTAGACGGTTTTCTGGGTGAAGGCCACCGACTCCTCGAGCACTGAGCCATCTTTGAAGCGGAACACCATCCGTTTCTCGGCCACCTCACCTCGAACAATCTGGAGGAGATCACCTTCCGCCACCAGCGTGCCGTCGATCGAGCGCAACGCGAGAAAGCCGTGAAGGGAGCCCTCGACGAAGCGCACTCGGACCGGGGCGGCCGTGAGCGTGCCCATTGCCGCCGCGACAACGAGCAGGCCGAGGCTTGCTACTTTCGCCAACCGCCTGCCGGCGACGCAGGAGTCGCCATGTCTCTTCCGCATGCCGCGCCGCGTGCGCGCCGTTACTGGCGAACAGCGTGAAATGACCATGCCTCTTTCCCCTCATTGCCCACCTTGCCAGACTCTCGGCCCCAGCAGGCGTCTGACAAGGTGGGAAGATTGACTGTTGATAGAATACCCCTACCAGAAGTTGAATCGCTGCTTATTCCTCCTGCATTTGTCCTAGTATTTTGCGCTACGGTCGGCGGGAATGCATGAAACCTGGCAAGATCATTGATGCGGGCATGGCCCCGTAAAGTGTGAGGAAATCTCCGCATCGGTTCCGGAAGGAATCGCGCCATTGCCTATAGAGGGAGGGGGTAAGGAAGGAATCGTTCGTCACGTGAAGCACCCCCTGGCCCGCGCCCGGGCCAGGGGGGGAAGAA
Organism: Candidatus Polarisedimenticolia bacterium; assembly: GCA_036004685.1. Taxonomy (NCBI): domain Bacteria; kingdom Pseudomonadati; phylum Acidobacteriota; class Candidatus Polarisedimenticolia; species Candidatus Polarisedimenticolia bacterium. Next base: position 36,656 of record DASYRE010000045.1, read on the forward strand.
CCTACGACCTATCGGCGATGGTCAAGGACTCGTCTAGGGTGATGACGAGGTGGGTGCCTGCGGGGATCACCAGTTCCTTTCCCTTGGTGCCGGCGGCGATTCCAGTCCCAATCCCGCCTCCGAGGACGGCTCCCACTGCAGCGTCCTTGGTGCTCCCGCCCAGAATCTTCCCCAGCAGGGCCCCTCCGGCTGCGCTGCCTCCGATGATTCCGGCGGTCTTGCCGGTGGAACTCGCGACGCTGACGAGGGACGCGGACAGGGGAGTGCTATAGCCTTGGGGTGTCCTTACCTTGTTGAAGGAAAGAGCCATGGCGCCTCCCTTCTCCGATATCTTCAGCCCCTTCTTGGCGGGCGCCACGTCCGTCACCCGACCGTAAATGGTGCTGCCTTCCGGAATGGCGATTCGCCCCCCCGCCAGGACGGGAGTCGTCGTCGTAGCGCTTAGGGCATCTCCCGTCTGACTGGTCGCAGAACCGATGTCCCTAGAGAGGGTAACGTGAATCTCAGTCCCCTGAGGCACGGTGACCCGGACCACGTCGCGGGCGCGGGACCCGGAGGAGGGCGCAGAGTATGCTTGCTGGACGCCGGCTTCCTGGGAGGAAGGGGCCTGAGCGCAGGCCAACAGGCCGGCGACCAGGAAGATCGCCATGAGAAGTCCGATACGATTCTTGCCATTGAATTGGAAGCTCAATTTAACTCCTTCTACTTTGGTGACGTCGCGTGGTGGAAGCGACTCGTCTCGCGGGCAAAAAGCGCGGTTCCACCGGCGAGGCGATCGCCCCGATAAACGAGAGGAAAAGGGATTACGAGGTTGCTCGTCGCCCCTGAAAGAAATTGAGGAGCACGACGATGATGGCCAGCACCAGAAGGAGGTGAAGGAACCCTCCCATCGTATAGCTCGTCACCATCCCCAGCAGCCAGAGAACCCCCAGAATCACGGCAATTGTCCACAACATGTTGCTCTCCTTTCACTGATGCGTCTGATACCCGATTGGTTTTGAAGCCTGCCGCTCCGGTTGCACCGTGCCGATCGCAGCGGTTTATCGAACGACTCGGGGACTTACGCCTTGTCATTGACGCGCTTCACGCCATTGAAGTCCCGAGTGAATTTAGTGACAAGCTACTTCCATCCACCTGATTCGCGGCCTCGCGGAGTAGAGTGACCAGCTTTTTATGGGATTCCTTAGGCCACCGTCCCTGTCAGAGTCATCCGTGGGCCTCGATTCCGACGTCGCGGTCATTGATATAGCCAGATACCCATAGGGACTCTTGGTGGTGCTTCGATGCGACAGTCAATATCTGAGGCGCTCATGGGGTAAACGCTCCCAGAGTCACAGCGGTCGCAGCGAGAGTAAGACCCAGCGGGTGCATTGCCTTCATTCGACACGTTCCTTTCTTATGCGAATTGTCGAGATTCCCGCTCGCATAGACTATGCTGGCAACCGGTCGCTTGATATGGGGCATAACCCTACCCGCGATGTTGGCTGAAACTGTCCATGATGAGTGTGTGGCGTAAGGGCGCTTCGCTTCACGGCTGTGCGGTCCGTCGAGCAGCTGGACAGTGGGTAACGAATGATGCGTTGTCGCGCTACCGAGGAAGCACTCACCTAAGGCGCCAAAAATGCTCAAGCGCGCTGGCGAGAGTGAGAAGAAGCAACGGGGCGGTCCGATCCGTAAAAGGCGGCGGACCACTATCCCGAGTTACCACCAGGGGCGAGCCGCCGCTTCGGCACGTTGAGCATCAACTTCGCGGCTCCCACCCCGAGTTCGACCCGACGCGAAAGTGATTTCGCCGCTTCTTGAATTCCGCCCCACAGGGGATGAGAATGCCTCATCGGCTCCTAAGACCGCGAAGTTGACCCGGGAGCCGAAAGGCGTTCCGGTTCTCGCAGGCGCCACGGTCCTGCCGTCCTTCGACCGCTCTGTCCGATCGCGTAACGGGTGCGTCGAGGTCGGCTCCCTCGTAGGAGATGCCTCATGGTAGCCGTCACCGGGATTTTCAAATCACGCGCCGATGCGGAGGGCGCAGTCGAGCGCCTCAGGCGCATCGGTATCGAAGGGAAGCGTCAGCTCAACCTCCTGATGCCCGGCGCGACCGATCAGGAGATCGCCCAGATCCCCACCTCCGACGCCGAACAGCCGGGAATGGGGGCGGCGGTCGGCGGAGTCGTCGGCGGCGCGTCGGCCATGGCGATCGGTTCGGCGGCCACCAGCCTGCTGATCCCGGGTATCGGCCTCGTCGCCGCCGTGGGAATAGTGGCCTCGGGGCTGCTTGGCGCCTTCGCGGGTGCCGCGGCCGGGGGCGCGCTCGAAGACTCGATGACCGAGGGGCCTCCGAAAGATGAGGTTTTCCTCTACGAGGATGCCCTGCGGCAGGGAAGGACCGTCATCATCGCCCTCGCCAAGGACGACGAGCAGGCCGAGTCGGCGCGGCGTGCGCTCGCGGAATCGGGAGCCGAGAGCATCGACGCGGCGCGCCAAAGGTGGTGGATTGGGCTTCGCGACCTCGAGCACGAGCATTACACGGCTGACGGCAAGAACTTCGCGGACGCCGAGTCGGCCTACCGGCGGGGCTTCGAAGCTGCCCTGCATCCCGAGACTCGCGGCCGTTCCTACGAAGAGGCCAAAGAGCGCCTTCGCAGGATCCACCCCGGCGTGTGCGATGAAGAGCCCTTCCGCCGCGGCTACGAGCGTGGAAACGCCTACTTTAACAAGGTGTGGAAGAAATAAGCGATTTGGAGAGGAGGGCAGAAGCAGAAAACAAGAAGCGACCGACCCATTTCCTCTGTTTACCATGCTTTGATTGAATTTTACTTCAATCTCCGCGCAGCACCATTACAATGGGCCGGTCACTAAATCCAGCCTACTCCCGCTCACGCCGATCGGCAAATAAAAGCTCCCGGAAGAAGCGGCGGTGAGCCGGTCCTCGTCACGCGGCTTTCACTGCCTCGAGCTCCCCGCGCTTCCGTCGATACCGCGCGATACCGGCAGCCCGCGCCGCCGTCACGGGGCACGGGATCCGCGCGGACGAGCAAGACTGAGCGGGTCGCGGACCGATCGCCGTGAAGCAGGCGGTATAATCACCGACCGGCGGACCCTCAGACAACTCTTCGGACCTGGAACGCCCGAGCGCTGAGCCCAAGGACCCCTCATGCCGGAGCTGCCTGAAATCGAGACGATCCGCCGGGGGCTCATGCCGCTGCTGGCGGGGCGGAAGGTCCTGGAGGTCAGGGTGCGCGAGCGGCGCCTGCGCGAGCCGATTGCGGTGCGCGGCTTGGCGCGGCTGCGGGGCGCGACCGTCACCGGGATCCGCCGGCGCAGCAAGTACCTCCTGGTGGACACCGACTCGGGGCTGACCCTCCTGATCCACCTCGGGATGACGGGTCAGCTCTGGGTCGCCGACGGCGGGAGGCCGCAGCGGCCCCACGAGCACGTGGTGATCGCGCTCGACGACGGCCGCGAGCTGCGGTTCGCGGACGCCCGGCGCTTCGGCCTGCTGCGTCTCCTGAAGAGCGACCTCGCCCATCGCGATCCGCGGCTGAGAGGGCTCGGGCCCGAGCCCCTCAACGACTATCTCACGGGGGAGGCCCTCCACCGGGTCGCCCGGGGCCGGAAGAAGCCGATCAAGAATTTCTTGATGGACAACCGGGCGATAGCCGGGGTCGGCAACATCTACGCGTGCGAGGCCCTGTACCGTTGCGGCCTGAACCCGCGGCGGGCGGTGGGGAGGATCGGCCGCGCAGTCTGGGATCGCCTGCTGGCAGACCTGCGCGACGTTCTGAACGAATCGATCTCGGCGGGCGGCACGACGCTCCGGGATTTTCTGAACGCCGAGGGAGGCGTCGGCTATTTCGCGGTGTCGCTGCGCGTCTACGACCGGGCCGGCGAGCCCTGCCGGAGATGCGAGACCCCGATCCGCCGTATCGTCCAGGCCGGCCGCAGCACCTTCTACTGCCCCCGCTGCCAGCGCCGCTGAGCGTCCGGTGTATCCGGCGCGGCGTTCTCGCCAGGCAAGCCTTGTCTCCCTGAGTGCACTGGCGTCGCCAGCGCGTCGTATGGGATCTCGGATGCGCGCCTTCGGGAAGCTTCGTCCTGATACGATGGCCTCAGGGTTGTTCGGGGTTCCCAACCTGATCTCCCGATCGATCGCGATGGAGCGGCGGATCCGGCTCGCGGCACTTCGAGGCTTTTTCCTTCCGTTGGCTCGTCCATCGGGTTCTTGATGCGGGAAGCGCATTCGGCGCCCAGAGGCCTATAATGTGCGCAAGATGCCCCTCGCTCCCGGCGCACGATTGGGTCCCTATGAAATCCTCGCCCTAATTGGCGCGGGGGGAATGGGCGAGGTGTATCGTGCCCGCGATCCCCGTCTGGGCAGGGAAGTGGCCATCAAGGTACTGCCCGATGAGGTCTCTGCGGATCGGGAGCGGTTGAGCCGCTTCGAGCAGGAGGCCCGCGCAGCCTCGGCCTTGAATCATCCCAACATCCTGGCGATCTTCGACATCGGGACGCAGAGTGATGTCCCGTACGTGGTCTCGGAGCTGCTCGAGGGGGAGACGCTGCGGGATCGGCTCGCCGGCGCGCCCCTGCCGGCGCGCAAGGCCACCGACTACGCGATCCAGATCGCGGAAGGCCTCGCGGCGGCGCAGGAGAGGGGAATCGTTCATCGCGACTTGAAGCCCGAGAACCTCTTCGTGACGGCGGACGGCAGGATCAAGATCCTCGACTTCGGCTTGGCCAAGGTGACCCGGCCTGACGCCCCGGGAGTTCCGCGGCCGGAGGCTCCGACGATTGCGACGGAGACGAGGCCGGGTGTGGTGATGGGAACCCTCGGGTACATGTCGCCGGAGCAGGTACGGGGCCAGCCGGCCGACCCCCGCTCGGACATTTTCGCTTTCGGGGCGGTCCTGTATGAAATGCTGACGGGACACCGGGCGTTCCGGCGCGCCACCGCCGCTGACACTATGAGCGCGATTCTCAAGGAGGAGCCGGAGTTCGCTCCGGCCCACCCGGGCGTCCCCCCACCACTCGAGCACATCGTCCTGCGTTGTCTGGAAAAGAGCCCCAAGGAGCGCTTCCAGTCTGCCCGCGACCTGGCCTTTGCTCTCCGGCAAAGCTCGAGTGCTTCCGCCGCTCCCCAATCGGTCTCCTCGCCGGCGCCGCGATCCCGCTTGATTCTCTGGCTGGCGCTTGGGGGCCTCGTGGTTTTGCTGGCCACGCTCTTCGCGGTGAATGCGGGCCGGATCCGTGGGCGGCTCCCGGTGGCGAGCGGGCCGGCTCGAATCCGATCGCTCGCCGTGTTGCCACTGGAAAACCTCTCACGGGACCCGGAGCAGGAATACTTCGCCGATGGAATGACCGACGAGCTCATCGCCGACATCTCCCAGATCGGCGCGCTCCGCGTCATCTCGCGCACCTCGGTGATGGAGTACAAGGGCGCGAAGAAACCGTTGCCCGAGATCGCGCGGGCTCTGAACGTGGACGCGATGGTCGAGGGCTCGGTGCTGCGCTCCGGAGACCGGGTGCGAATCACGGCGCAGTTGATCGACGCGAAGAGCGATCGGCATCTCTGGGCGAAAAGCTACGAGCGCGACATGAAGGAGGTTCTGGCCCTGCAAAGCGAGGTGGCGCGCGCGATCGCCGGAGAGATTCGGGTCAAGATCACGCCGCAGGAGCAGGCGCGGCTCACGACCGCCCGTCCGATCGAGCCGGAAGCTCTCGAGGCGTATCTCCTGGGCCGCCATCACCTGGACGCCGGGAGCCCGGAGGGGTTGCCGAAGGCGCTTCGATACTTCCAGCTGGCGCTCGAGAAGGAGCCGCGCTACGCGCTCGCCTACACCGGGATCGCGGATTACTACAGCATCCTGTCCTTCTACAGCCGGCTGTCTCCCAAGGAGGCGTTCCCGCAAGCGAAGGCCGCGGTGATGAAGGCGTTGGAGATCGACGAGAATCTGGCGGAGGGGCACTCCTCCCTGGCCTACGTTCTGGCCTATTACGACTGGGACTGGAGCGGGGCGGAGAGGGAGTTCAAGCGCGCGCTCGAGTTGAATCCCAGCTATGCCTCGGGCCACCACTCTTACAGCAGATACCTCGCGGCCAGGGGCCGCCTGGAGGAAGCGACGACCGAGATCGAGCGCGCCCAGGAGCTGGATCCTCTCGCGCCGTGGCTCAAGGCAAACAAGGCGATGCTTGCGTACTTCGGCGGCGACTACGGCCAGGCCATCAAGGAGCTGAACGTCACGCTGGAGCTGAGCCCGGACTTCGCCGTCGCGATCTGGGGCCTCGGCCTGGCCTATGAGCAAGAGGGGAAGTACGAGGAGGCCCTGGCCGCCCTGCAAAAGACGACAACCCTCTCGCCCAGCCTGAACTTCAAGGCATCGCTGGGTCATGCGTACGGGGCTGCGGGGAAGAAGCGCGAAGCACGAGCGGTGCTCGATGCCTTGATGGAGCAAGCCAAGCAAAGGTACGTTCCGTCGTACTATTTCGCTTTGACGCATGCCGGACTGGGCGAGAAGGATCGAGCGTTTGAATGGCTCGAGAAGGCGTGTGCGGAGCGCTCGACCCTGCTGGCCTATCTCAAGATGGACCCGAGGCTCGCGGGTCTGCGCTCGGACCCGCGGTTTGGGGACCTGTTTGCGGCGCGTCGGCCTCTCGCCGTGAAATCCACGAGCCGGAGGACGATGGAAGCTAGGGGAGGAGGATCCGGAGTGCCACTCCTCGTTGATCGGGATCGAGATGTAAGCTTGCGGAGACCCTTTCCTCTCTTCCGAGAAAGGCGTCGTGCAGAAGCAGGGACGTGAAGTTGCCGACCGAAGCGCCGGCCAGAACGTCGGATGGATAGTGCCGGTCGCCTTCGACTCGCGCCCAGGCAGTCCCGGCCGCCATGGTGGTGAACAGCGCTCTCAGAGAGATCCGAGCCGTATCCGGCATATCGATGGCATCCAGGTTCCGAGAGCTCATGCCTGCGTAAGCGAAGGCTCGCGTGCTATGGCCTGAAGGGAAGCTGTGGTTGTCGGTCATGTCAGGCCGCTCCCGGCTAATGGACCGCTTGAGGAGGTTGGTCGCGCCCGAGGCCAGAAAGACCCCCGCCTCCTCCACAAGGAGACGTTTGATCCGGGACCACCAAGGATGATTCCCCCCGGGGACCGCAAGGGCGGTCCCCAACATTGCCAGGTCGGAAGCGGACCTTAGATCGTCGCTCGCCTTTTTCGCGCCGTTAACGGAGCCGAAGGCAGGCGTATTCTCGACCGCCCAGTCGGAAATCTTCTTGTCCCAGCCCCCCGCGGCCACGACCGCCGCTCCTGCCGCCGGCCCCCAGGTGGCCGGATCGCGAAGCGCATTCACCGTGGCCGCTCGCCACCGTGCTCCGGTCGGCCAGAAGCGAGGGGCTCCATCCGCTTCCTTGCGGATGGGGACCGTCGTGCATCCACAGAGAAGAAGCAGGAAGAAGGTGACGAGGAACGAACGGCAAACCGGCACGACGGGCCTACCAATCATGGGTCCAGACCAAGCCGGCTCCCTCTCCGGCCGGATCGAAGAAAGGTCGGAGCGTGGAGGTGACTGGGCCGGACTCGTGTTCATGTTCCAGGACCATTCTACCTACACTGTTCCCAAGTAGCGCGCCCACGATCACGTCGCTCGGAAAGTGCCGGCCCAGAGCCACGCGCGAGGCGCCGATCAGGCCGGCGGTGCCATAGGCGATCCAGGAGACCCATTTGTGGTCCCGGTAGACCTGGGCGAAGACGGTGGCGACGGTGAAAGCGCAGGTAGCGTGGCCGGAGGGAAAAGATCCCACGGTATCTCCCGACCGGGGGTGGTAGTTGAAGAACTTGCCCCGGGTGTCACCCGCCGGGCGTGTGCGCGCCGTCACGGTCTTCAGGGCGGAGCTCCAGAGGCCGGCGGTAAGCAGGGCTTCGGCGGAGAGACTCGAAGCTTCCGCGAGGCGGTCGTTGTGGCTCCACCGGCCGATGAGATAGCCCGTGCCGACAAGCGCTGCCCCGGGAACCGCATCTCCAAGAAAGGAGAATCCCCGCGCCAACCCCCCTCCCCGCTCTCGATTCTCGTTCTGGACGTAGGTCTGCACGTCCAAGTCCGTTCCCTCTCGATGACCCTGGCTAGAGGTCGACGCCAGGGAGACTCCCGCCAGAATGGGGAGCGTGAACCCCTCCCGGCGGAGCTCCGAAGGCCACCAGGTGGTGAGCAAGAACCTCTGGTCTCGGAAGAAGCGGCCGAAGAGGTTCTGGCGCCAGTAGGGACGATCGGTCAAGGCGGAGACTTCCTTCTCCTCCGTCGGATCGGAGTCGGCAGGGGGCGCAAGGGACTCGGAGGACTCCGTTGGAGAGACGAGAGGCGCATCGACAGGGCGGGCCTCATCGGAGGGGGTTTCCTCCTGGGCGGCCGCGACGGAGAAGCCGAGGAGGGCAAGGAGAACGGCGACCCGGAGACAAGGGGCTTTGCCCGACATAGTGCCGAATTGAACGCCGGGCGCTGATGGACGCGGGCTCGGTTGGTTCGCGGCCCGATGGCCATCGAACGCCGGCCCGCATCCCCAGAGTGTCGAGGCGTTTGGTGAATGCAGGGGTGCGCCGATCAGGGTATGGGAAGGTTGGCGCACCGGCTGTCGAAATTGCACTTGACGAGCTGGACGACCTCTCCCGTGTTTTCCACTTCGAGGATGGTGCCGATCCCCCGAGCGTAATACTTTCGCGCGAACAGCCCGGGCTCCAGTAGGGAGTAGTTCTTCGTGACGACGCAGTTCCCGGCACAGAACCGCTGCGCCAGTGCCCCAGGGACACCCTCGTCGAGCTCCGGGTCGTGACCGTAGGAGTACGTCGTGGACAAGATTTCGGTCACGTCCTCGGCGTTGCCCAGTGAAAATTCTTCGAGGTAGCCATCGCCCACCTTCGGCGAAGCCAGGGCGATGATGCCCGGCTTGTCGCCGTCGCGGCCTGCCTTGAAGGAGCCATCGATGTTGTCGAGCTCCGGTCTCATCGGCTTGTCGCCCTTGAAGGTCTCGTAATCCTTGGTCTCCTCGCCGAAGTACCAGACGCTGCCATCCTTGCCGGGAACGTACCAGTCATCCGTGGCCTCAAGGAGGAAACCACCCTCGAAGACCAGATCCCGGAATACGATGCAGTCTACGCCGGCGATCCGCTTCGTCTCGTTCACGACATCCACGGTGTTCACCTGCGTGGCGCTGCGGTACTCCCAGTGCTTCCCGACCCCCAGGGGGAAATACGGATTCGGCTTCGATGGACTCTTGGGGTTGTCGAAGCGGGCCGGTTTGAAATCGGGATCGTACTGACCTTCCCCGAGCACCCCGCAAGCGGCAAGACGGGTCTCATGTTGGCCCATGCAAAGCAGGGTTGCCTCATCCTGGGAGTCCGCCAGGTCGTCGAGGCAGGTCTTTTGCGCATTCAAGTTGATTATATTGAGGCAGATGGCTTTCCCGACGGCCCCATCGTCCGCGACGCTCGCCTTGCAGGCATCGAGCAGCAAGTCCGCCGTCTCCGTGCAGTAGCCTCCGCTCTGGGCGACACTCCTTCCGGTGAATGCGCCACCAAGGACGACCACGAGGACGAGCCCCAGGTGTACGAGAATGCGTCTCTTGCTCATCATTTCTCCTGTCGAGTTTGACGCCCTCTGGATTGCCTAACGTGACGTGCGAGACCTCACATTGGTTAGAGGCTCGTTCTCCTTCCAACCCTTCGCCACCACAGACATTTTTCTGCGCATCGACCCGCACGGGCAGTAGGCTCGACTCCTTCGATCCACAGTCTCGGCGAGCGATGTTCCCACCCGGCAAGCCCTCCACCGAAATTGAGTCCGCCGTTTTTGACCAGCTGAAGCCTCGCGAGGTGAGAGTTTTTTTCGCAACGTGCTCGACGTGGCGGCTCGGCGATCACTCCGTCGTGTGGCGACAGGAGCCCCGCTGGCAGCCTATAATCCTCGAACTCTGGGGGTCGTCATGATGCCGAGGATTCGAGGTGTGCTCGTCAGCCTGGCGCTGGCGCTCGCTGCGCAGTCTGCCGCCGGCAGCCTCGCCGAGCAGATTCCCGAGGCGATGTATCAAGGATTGCGCTGGCGGATGATCGGACCGTTCCGCGGCGGACGCAACCGGGCGGTCGCCGGAGTTGCGAGCCAGCCCGGCGTCTTCTACACGGGCGCGGTGAACGGCGGCGTGTGGAAGACCGACGACTTCGGCCACACCTGGCGGCCGATCTTCGACGCCCAGCCGACCCAGTCCATCGGCGACATCGCGGTCGCGCCTTCCAACCCGGACGTCGTCTACGTCGCCTCGGGAGAAGGGCTGCGCCGCCCCGATCTGTCGGTCGGCAACGGCATCTATCGATCGAGCGACGCCGGATTGACCTGGACCCATCTCAAGGCCTTGCGCGACGGCCAGCAGATTCCGCAGCTGGCGATCGACCCGCACGATCCCGACCGGGTCTTCGCGGCCGTCCTCGGGCATCCCTTCGGACCCAGCGAGGAGCGCGGCATCTTTCGCTCGACCGATGGCGGCCGGAGCTGGACCAAGGTGCTGTACGTTGACGCGAACACCGGCGGGTACGACGTCGCCATCGATCCGTCCCGCCCCCGCATCGTGTACGCCACGCTTTTCGAATCGCGCCTCGCGCCCTGGGAGGACGGCAACGTCTACGGCGCCCGAGGAGGGGTCTTCAAATCGTCCGACGGGGGCAACACGTGGCGCCGCCTGACCCGCGGACTCCCCGAGAATCTCCTGCAGGCCAACATCGCGATCGCCCGCAGCCGGCCGAAGCGCCTCTATCTCACCTTCTCGACGACGGTGCCGACCCAGTACGCCACCAACAAGGGGATGGGTTTCTACCGCTCGGACGACCGCGGTGAGACCTGGTCCAAGGCGACCGACGATCCGCGCTCGGCGATGAAGATCGGCGGCGGCGATCTGCCCATCGCCGAGGCCGATCCGACCGACCCCGACGTGGTGTACAGCTGCGGCATCATCCTGGGGAAATCCACCGACGGCGGCAAGACGTGGTCGAGCTTCAAGGGCGCGCCGGGCGGCGACGACTATCAGAACCTCTGGATCAACCCGGGCAACCACGACATCATGCTGGCCGCCTCCGATCAGGGCACGGCGGTCACGGTCAACGGCGGCCGGACGTGGAGCTCGTGGTACAACCAGCCGACCGCGCAGCTGTACCACGTGATCACCACGCGCGAGTGGCCGTACAAAGTCTGTGGCGGCCAGCAGGAGAGCGGCTCTGTCTGCATCGCGAGCCGGGGCAACGACGGAGCCATCTCGAACCGCGATTGGCATCCGGTGAACGTGATCGAGTACGGCTACGTCGCGCCCGATCCGCGGAACCCCGACATCATCTTCGGCGCCGGCCGCACGGTCGTCTCCCGGTACGACTGGAAGACCGGGCAGACCCGGAACATCACGCCGCTTCCGGTCCGGGGCGAGTACCGCGCCGAGCGCACCGAGCCCCTGGTCTTCTCGCCGATCGACCAGCGCACGCTCTACTACGCGACCAACGTCCTGTTCCGGACGACCGACTACGGCGAAACTTGGCAGGCTATTTCGCCCGATCTGGCGCATCCGAGCCCCGGCATTCCGCCCGGCGTCGGCCGCATGGCCGACAGCGACAAGGCCGCCCCCAAGAAGCGCGGCGCGATCTACGCGGTCGCGCCGTCGTTCAAGGCCATCACCACCCTTTGGGCGGGGACCGACGACGGCCGCATGTGGATCACGCGCGACGGCGGGCTGAGCTGGAAGGACATTACCCCGCCGGGGGTGAAGCCGTGGCACAAAGTCACCCAAATCGAGGCCTCCCACTACGACGACCGCACCGCGTACGTCTCGGTCAGCGGCCTGCGCGTCGACGATCCCGCCCCGTACGTCTACCGCACCGGTGACGGCGGGCGCAGCTGGCGGCTCATCGTTGCGGGTCTCGACTCCTCGCCGGTGAACGCGGTCCGCGAGGATCCCGTCCGGAAAGGGCTGCTGTTCGCCGCCACCGAGACCGGCGTATGGGTCTCGTTCGACGACGGCGGCGGATGGCAGCCGCTGCAGCTCAATTTGCCGCACAGCTCGATGCGCGATCTATGGATCCACGACCAGGACCTGATCGTCGCCACCCACGGGCGCTCGTTTTGGATCCTCGACGACATCTCGCCGCTGCGCCAGGCGCGGGCCGCCGCGGCGGGCGCCGACCTGCTGTTCACGCCGGCGGTGGCGATTCGCGCCCCGCAGTCGACCTACGCCGAGACCCCGATTCCGCCCGACGAGCCGCAGGCGCAGAACCCGCCGAGCGGCGCGGTGATCGACTACTACCTCGGCCGGCCGGCGCCCGGTCGCCTGACCATCGAGATTCTCGACGCGGCCGGCAGCGTGCTTCGCGCCTTCGCGAGCGACGATCCGCCGGAGCTCACGCCCGAGGAGCTGCGAGAGCAGATGATCCCTCCCTCCTGGGTGCGCCTGCCCCGGAACCCCGAGACCTCGGCCGGCATGCACCGCTTCGTGTGGGACCTGCATCACGAAAGGCCGGTGTCGGTCACGCACGAGTATCCGATCACGGCGGTGCCGCACGATACGCCCCGCCATCCGCTCGGGCCGCCGGCCGTGCCGGGCCGGTATACCGTGCGGCTCACGACCGCCGGCCAATCGCACACGGCGCCCCTGATCGTGAAACTCGATCCACGCGTGAAGACCTCGCAATCCGGGCTGCAGGAGATGTTCGCCCTGCAGAAGAGGCTGGCGGGCTTCGTGGAGCGCAGCTCGCGGGCGGTCTTGCAGGCGGTGTCGCTGCAGGAGCAGGCGGCCGCGCTCGAGCCGGCGGCCGCCCTGGCCGAGGCGCTCAAGACGTTCACCGCGCGGGTGTCGGCCGCGCTCGAAGGGCCGGAAGACCCCGCGGCGGGCGCGGCGAAGCCGAGCGGGCTGAAAAACGTGAACGACGACGCCTACTCGGTCTACGGCATCGTCGGTCAGGCCGACGCGGCGCCGACCTCCGCCCAGCGCGCCGCGGCGGCGAAGATCGAGCGCGACCTCGCGCCGGCCATCGCCGCGTGGGAGAGGATCGTGAAGATCGATCTCCCGGCGCTCAATTCCAGTTTGCGGCGGGCCGGGTTGCGGGCGCTCGATCCGGCGCGGCCTCCGCGGAGCGGTGAGAGCCAGGGGAACCAGGAGTAGCTCGTCTCCTTCCCAGCGGATGTCGGAGAGCCCTCATGATTCGTAGGATCGTCGTGCTCGGCGCCGTCGCCTTCGGCAGCATCGCGGCGGCTCTCGCCATGGAAGGGAGGGTTCTCCTTCCCGACGGGCGGCCGGCAGCCGGCGCGACGGTTTCCATCGCCGGCCTTCCCGGCTCGGTCGGGACCGACGGGGAGGGACGCTTTCAGTGGCACCCGGATCCCGCGGCCCCGTTCGATCTGCTCGTCGTCCTTTCAGGCGGGCAATACACCGCTCCGGTGCGGGTGGAGAGGCAGCCGGGCGGGGAACCGCTGCTCGTGCGGGTCATTCCCCTGATCTCGGAATTCACCACGGTGACCGCGACCCGGATTCCCGGGAAGGTCGAGGAGGCGCCCGCTTCCGTCACGGTGATCCCGGGGGACGAGCTGGGGCGCCGGGGAGCGCGCGACCTGAAAAGCGCCCTGGCGCTGGCGGCCGGCGTGGACGTCGCGCCGGGGGGTGACGGAGGACCCGCCGCCTCGGTGCCGGAGCTTTGGGGGCTGAAAGAGTTCGACGCGTTCCTCCTGGTGGTGGACGGAGTTCCCTGGGGCGGCGCCTTCAACCCTTCCCTCGAGACCCTGAGTCTCATCGACGTGGACCGGATCGAAGTGCTCCGCGGACCCGCGCCCGTCACCTACGGCGCGACCTCGTTCGTGGGAGTCATCCAGGTGGTGCGCCGGGAGCCGCGGGAAGGGGAGAAGAGCGCGCAGGCCGCGGGAGGGAGCTATGACACCTGCTCCGCCCAGTGGCTCTCCTCGCTTCCCCGGTGGGCGCGGTTCCAGTCCTCCCTGAGCGTCGATGTCGGTCGGAGGAATTTCAGGGACGATCGGACCGGCTTCGAGCGGGCGCATCTTCTGTGGCGCAACCGCCGGGCGGCGGGGAGCGGCCTGATCCGCTTCGATCTGGACGCCACCTGGCAACGCCAGGATCCCGCCAGCCCCGTCCCCCGGGTCGGGACCACGCTCTCGCCGGACGTTCCCCTGGACTCGAACCAGAACCCCGCGGGGGCCTTTCTCGATCAGGGCCGGTTCGCGCTGAACGCCGGCTACGAGCGCGGCGCCCTCGCCGGAAAGTGGCAGACCACGCTGTCGGTCACCCGCGCCGGGCAGAGGGTCCTGCGGGGATTCCTCATCGACGTCTCCACAACCGACCCGAACGCCCACGGTTTCAGGGAGACGATTCCCACGATCGACGTCTATTTCGACACCCATTGGGAGTTCTCGCCCTCGTCCCGGGTGGAGCTGGTCACCGGAGTCGACAATCTCTACGGCGAGGGGAACGCCCGCGGCGGAGACTTCGACTATTTCGTGAACCTCGACGGCAGCGGCGCCCCCTCCGGGAGCGATCTCCCGAGCCAAGCGGCGATCCGGATCGGCGATCGCCGGGATTTCGCGGGCCTCTATGGTCAGGTCCGATGGGAGCCGGCGGAGCGCTGGCGCCTGGAGACGGGCGTCCGCCTTAGCCGCACCACCGAGTATCGCCGGACGAAAACGGTGGATTTCGCGAGCGGCACCACCGTATCCGGACAGGACGGCCGGAATCTGTGGCGGGGGAGCGGCTTCGCGGCGGTCACCTGGACGGCGTGGGAAAGGGATCTGGATTCGCTCCATGCCTACGTCGACTACCGCAACACCTTCAAGCCTGCCGCCGTGGACTTCGGCCTCGACTCGGAGCCGGAAATCCTGGCGCCGGAGACCGCGGAGAGTTACGAGGCGGGCTTGAAGAGCCGGCTGCTCGCCGGGAGGCTGGCGGTCGACTTCAGCGCCTTCGAGATGGACTTTCGAAACCTCCTGGTTTCTCAGAGCGCCGGCGGAACCCCCGTCCTGGTCAACGCCGGAGCGACCCGCTTCCGCGGCCTCGAGCTGGAGACAGCGTGGAGACTCCACCCCAACCTGACGTGGCGCCTCGGGACCAGTCTCCACGACGCCCGGTTCCGCGACTTCGTCACCGAGTTCGGCGGCGCGCCGGCGCAGCTGGCGGGGAACCGCCTGGAGATGTCGGCCCGGAACATGGCCTCCACCGGGCTGATCTACTCGCGGGACCGCGGGTGGCAGGGGCATCTCGAGGTGAACTGGGTGGGGAGCCGCTTCCTCAACAAACGCAACACCGCCCGCGCTCCGGCTTATGCGACCTGGGGAGGCGGCGTGGGCTATCGCCGCGGCGTGATGGAGATCCGGCTGGACGGGTGGAATCTCAACGATCAGCGCCCCCCGGTCGCCGAGAGCGAGCTGGGAGACGCCCAGTACTATCTGCTGCCGGCGCGCCGCCTCGAGATGACGCTGCTCTGGACGTTCGGATCCTGATCCCTCCGCCGCGCCCGTGAATCGCCCGCGAAGCCTCGCGATCTCCATCCTTCGCTCTTTCCGGTCCCCTCGGATCGCCGCGGGATCCGCAGATACTCGACCGTCCGGCTGGCGGCGAACGGCCTGGAAGTACAAAGCCATCAGGTCGTCGCATTCAGTGCGCCTCTGTTGCGGAACCTCCGGATTCCTCCCGGCGAAATCAAAACGCCGAAGTGGAACGGAATGGTAATCAGGCGCCTCGGCTCGTCACGATGTCGTATGAGGCCGCCTTGGTCATCGGCATGCCGGAGACGCTCATGAATTGACGCGCCGGCTTGGCCCCTGGAGAATCCTGCATCAGCGCTCCACATTCGATTCGCCCGCCACGAAATGAGTTCTTCTCGAATCCCATAAGCTCGCTCCCAGTACGTTTTCGTCTTCGGACGGCGGTGGAACGTTCCGTGCAAGGCTTCGTCGGAGCCATTTTCTCGAGGGCTCCGGCCGTGGAAAACCCCGGGAGGAAGCCATGTCCAGGAATCTCGTCATCTGCTGCGATGGAACGAACCGCGAATTCGGCTCGCACAACACCAACGTCATCCGCCTCATCCAGTGCCTGGATCGCGGCAAGCCGGAAAGGCAGGCGCTGTTCTACGATCCCGGCCTTGGAACCCTCCCGGAGCCGGGCATGGCGACCTGGATCGGGAAAGGACTGTCGAGGGCCTTCGGGCTGGCGTTCGGAGCCGGCTTGGGCGGCAACGTCGGCGAGGCCTATACCTTCTTGAAAGATTTCTGGCAGCCGGGTGACCGGGTGTTTCTCTTCGGCTTCAGCCGGGGAGCCTATACGGCCCGGGTGCTCGCCGGCATGCTTCACGTGCTGGGGCTCCTGCCGCGGGGCAGCGACAACCTGATTCCCTACGTCTGGAGACTCTTCAAGTCGATCCGCAAGGAGGGCGCGCAGAAATACTGGAATCTGTGCGACGAATTCCGGTGGACCTTCGCGCGGCCCATGGCCGAAGGAGACGCCAAGCGGCACTTCCAGGTTCATTTCATGGGTCTCTGGGACACCGTCTCGTCGATCGGCTGGATCTGGGAGCCGGTGTCGTTTCCCTTCACCGCCACAAATCCGAGCGTCGGAGTCATTCGTCACGCCGTTTCGATCGACGAGCGGCGCTCCTTCTTTCGCCAGAACCTCTTCCATCCGGCGGAGGGTCAGGATCTGCGGGAGGTCTGGTTCGCCGGCGTCCACGGCGACGTCGGAGGGGGCTATCCGGAGAAGGATGGCGGGCTGTGGAGGTATCCTTTCGAATGGATTCTCGACGAAGCCGAAGCCGCCGGCCTTCTCGTCGATCCGCAGCGTCGCCAGGAAGTGGCGCATCGGACCGAGCCGTTCGCGCGGGCCTGGGTGGATCCCAAGCACGAGTCCCTGACGCCGGCCTGGTGGCCGGCGGAGTTCGTTCCCAAGCTCCGAAGCAAGCCCGGCTCCTCGCTCCTGCGGCCGACGCTCGGCCTGGGCCGCCGGCGGCTCCTCAAGGAGGGCTCGCTGATTCACGGATCCGCGTTGATGCGCCTTCGCAAGGGCATCGATGCCCCTCCCAACCTCTCCGGCTCATTCGTCGCGAGGGTCCGCGCGCTGTCCTCGGTGCCTGAAGTGCTGCCGTATGATTCGCAGGAGCTTCCGGCCAGCCCCTGGCCGACCCGGCGCGAAGAGCTGCCGGCCGCGGATCGAAACGCCCGGTGAGCGATCCGCCCGCCGGCTCCCTCCGCGTGACACATCTTCCCGGCGCCATGGCGTTGTTCAGGGCGCCAAGAATCACTGTTCCTAGTGTCGCGTCTCAAAAATCATGTTACATTCGGCCCCCGATCCATCCCGGCTCGCCGCGTTGCGCCTCGCTTGCGTACCGCCTTGGGTACGCGACGCTCTGGCGCGCCTTGCGATCCGGGCGCCTCGGCGACCTCGGT